>DASVVD010000113.1:0-8199 GCA_036386715.1 Pseudoduganella sp. | reverse complement strand
CCTTTCGCATCGATCGCGATGGAGCCCATCCGGCCGGCGGCGAACTTGCCGCCCGCTTTCGCATCCGGCGCACCCTTGACGAAGTCATAGGCTGCGTAGGTGGCCGTGTAACCCAGGTCGATCGGGTTCCAGATCGCGAATTCCTTCACCGCGCCGCTCTTCACGTGGCCGGCCATCTCGGAGGGCAGGCCCAGGCCGGTGACGAACACCTTGCCCACCACGTTCTCGTCGACGATGGCTTTCGAGGCCGCCACGATGCCCACCGTGGTCGGCGCGATGATCGCCTTCAGGTTCGGGTAGCTGCGCAGCAGGCCGATCGCCTCGCGGTAGCTCTTGTCGGACTGGTCGTCGCCATAGGTGGTGGCCACCAGCTTGAGCTTGGAGAACTCCGGTTGATTGAGCTGCGACTTCATCGTGTCGATCCAGATATTCTGGTTCGTGGCCTGTGCCGAAGCGGACAGGATGGCGATCTCGCCGGCGCCGCCGATCGAGTTGGCTGCCATCTGCAGCTGCTTGCGGGCGATCAGTTCGGGATTCGACGGGGTCAGGTGCATCAGCCGGCCTTCCGGCGCCAGGCCGCTGTCGAACGACACCACCTTGATCCCGCGCTGCATGGCCTTCCTGGCGATCGGCACCAGCGCATTCGGATCGTTGGCCGAAATGACGATGGCATCGACCTTCTGGCTGATCAGCGAATTGACGATTTCGATCTGGCCTTCGGCCGACGGCGTGGTAGGGCCGGTGTAGATGATTTCGACGTCCTTCAACTGCGCGGCCGCTTCGTTGGCACCGTTGTGGGCGGCATCGAAGAAGCCGTTGCCCAGGCTTTTCACGACCATCGCAATGCGGATTTTCTCGCCGGTCGCGCCGGCGGCCAGCACGTCACTCTTCTTGTCGCAGCCCGTCATGCCGGTCATGCCGATCGCGGCGGCCAGCGTTGCGAGGATAAAAGTCTTGCGTTTCAATGTGCAGCCTCCGGATGGAACAGCGATGAAGCCGGGAAGTCATACCCGTGCGAGAATTGCAGCGACCCGACCTGGGTCGGCACGGGTTCCGGGGTCACGGTGATGACCTTCACGCCGGACTGCTCGAGCAGCTGGACGGCGGCGTCGGAAGCGTGGGTATCGGTGATCACGCACGACACGCGGTCGAGGCCGCACAGGATCAGGCCAGCCTTCTTGGCGAACTTGGAGCTGTCGGCCAGCACGATCAGTTCCTCGGCCTGGCCGATCAGGCGCTTTTCGGCCTGGATCAGCAGCGGGTCGGCTTCCATCAGGCCCAGCAGCGACAGGCCATAGACGCTCATGAACATCTTGGCCGCGTAGTGGTGCTGGGTAATGTCGTTGTCGAACGGCGAAAGGATCACGTTCTGCTCACGGTACACTTTGCCGCCGGGCAGGATCACCTCGTTTTCCGACGACAGCAGCAGGCGCTCGGCCATCAGGAACGAATTGGTGAGGATCTTCAGGTGCTTGTCGACCAGGAAATCGGCCATCATGAAGGTGGTGGTGCCACCGTTGATGACGATCGTTTCGCCTTCCTCGCACATGCCGGCGGCATAGCGGGCAATGGCGCGCTTGCGGTCGGCAAAGCACTGGATGTTGTGTTCGAAGGTTTCGCTCGTGAGCGTGAGGTTGCGCTTCTTCTGCGCCAGGTTCGCCGCGCCGCCACGGGTGCGGGTGAGCAGGTTGCGCGCGGCCAGCCAGGAAATGTCCCGGCGCACGGTGGCGGGGGAGGCGCTCAGCCATTCGACCAGCTGGGGAACGCTCGCGGTGTGGTGCTCGGCGAGCAGCTTGAGCAAACGTTTACGGCGCTTGTGATTCACCATGTTTCCGTCTCCTTGTCGTGATCCTACTTCCCGGCGGGTGCCGTGAGTGGTCTATTTATTAAGGGCAAGCCTAACGCTTAAGAAAGGCTTAGGTCAATCACCCAGCGCTCAAATGTATGATTTTTTCCAAAATCCGTTGTCACGTTCTGATCATTTCGCTCAAGTAAATGATTAATTCATTCTTGGTCACGTAGTTGATCGCTTGTGCATTGACACCCCTCGGGGCCTTGATTTCTACTGACTCCGCTTGCTTCTAACGGTGAAACCGGGGGCAAAACCGAATGCAAATCAACGATGGAGACCACATGAACGAACCGAAGCAGAAACAGCCCATCACGTCGCTCTGGGACGACGCGAAGGCCGCAACGATGAGCGAACCGGAGCTGCTGCTGTATCGCTCCAACTTGCTGGGCTCGGACCTGCGCATCACCAATTTCGGCGGCGGCAACACCTCCGCGAAAGTGATGATGGAAGACCCGTTGACGGGCGAAGAAGTGGAAGTGCTGTGGGTCAAGGGCTCGGGTGGCGACCTGGGCAGCATCAAGCTGGACGGTTTCTCGACCCTGTACCTGGACAAGCTGCACGCACTGAAGAAGCGCTACCGCGGCCTGGAACACGAAGACGAGATGGTGGCCTACCTGCCGCACGCCACGTTCAACCTGAACCCGCGCGCCGCCTCGATCGACACCCCGCTGCACGCCTACATCAACAAGAAGCACGTTGACCACATGCACCCGGATTCGCTGATCGCGATCGCCGCCACCGCCAACAGCCGCGCCCTGACGGAGAAGATCTTCGAAGGCGTGCTGGGCTGGCTGCCATGGAAGCGTCCGGGCTTCGACCTGGGCCTGGACCTGGAAAAACTGTCCACCGAACAGCCGAACCTGAAGGGCATCATCCTGGAAGGCCACGGCCTGTTTACCTGGGGCGACAGCGCCAAGGAAGCCTACGAGACCACGTTGGCGATCATCAAGCGCGCCGAGGAATGGCTGGACGCGAATGTCCAGCAGCCGGTGTTCGGCGGCCAGGCCGTGCAGTCCCTGCCGGCCGAAGAGCGCGCCGCGTTCGCCGCGAAACTGATGCCATTGCTGCGCGGCAAGATCAGCAAGACGGAATACAAGCTGGGCCACTTCGACGATTCCGACACCGTGCTGGAATTCGTCAACAGCGCCGACCTGGCGCCGCTGGCCGCGCTGGGCACGTCGTGCCCGGACCACTTCCTGCGCACCAAGATCCGCCCGTTCGTGGTGGCCTTCGATCCGACCAGGCCCGATTTCGATGCCGTCGCCGCCAGCCTGGATACCGCGCTGGAAGACTACCGCAACGACTACAAGGCCTACCACGAGCGCTGCAAGCGGGATAATTCCCCGGCGGTGCGCGACGCCAACCCGATCATCTACCTGATCCCGGGCGTGGGCATGCTGTCGTTCGCCAAGGACAAGGCCACCGCGCGTATCGCCGGCGAGTTCTATGTCAACGCGATCAACGTGATGCGCGGCGCGAACGGCGTGGACACCTACGTCGGCCTGCCGGAGCAGGAAGCGTTCGACATCGAATACTGGCTGCTCGAAGAAGCCAAGCTGCAGCGCATGCCGAAGCCGAAATCGCTGGCCGGCCGCATCGCGGTGGTGACCGGCGGCGCCGGCGGCATCGGCCAGGCGGTGGCGAAGCAGCTGCTGTCCGAAGGCGCCTGCGTGCTGCTGACCGACATCGACGGCGGCGCGCTGGAAGAAGCCAAGGCTTCGCTGGCGAAAGTGGCCGGCAAGGACAACGTGGCAACGATCACCGGCAACATCACCAGCGAAGAGCAGGTGGATGGCGTGTTCAAGGAAGCCGCGCTGCGCTTCGGCGGCGTCGACCTGTTGATCTCGAACGCCGGCATCGCCTCCTCGGCGCCGCTGGAAGACACCACCGTGGAAGTGTGGGACCGTAACCAGGATATCCTGGTCAAGGGCTACTTCCTGGCCAGCCGCGCCGCCTTCCGCATGATGAAGACGCAGCAGCTGGGCGGCTCGATGGTGTTCGTGGCATCGAAGAACGGCCTGGTCGCATCGGCCGGCGCATCGGCCTACTGCACCGCGAAAGCCGCCGAGATCCACCTGGCGCGCTGCGTGGCACTGGAAGGCGCACCGCTGGGCATCCGCGTCAACGTGGTCAACCCGGACGCCGTGATCAAGGGTTCCAAGATCTGGGACGGCAAGTGGAAGCAGGAACGCGCCCAGTCGAACAAGATCGAGGCCGACGACGTGGAAGCCTTCTACCGCGACCGCAGCATGCTCAAGCGCTCGGTACTGCCGGAAGATATCGCCGAAGCGGTGTACTTCCTGTCCAGCGACAAGGCCGGCAAGAGCACCGGCAACGTGCTCAACGTGGATGCCGGCAATGCCGGTGCGTTCACCCGCTGACCGGCATCGTTCCAGTCGAGCGCTGTTACCAGTAATATAACTAGCCAAACGCAAGCCGCCGCGCCCCGTCGCGGCGGCGGTACTTGAAGGAGACGAACATGACCGACATTAAAAACGCAGTGATCGACACCGGCCTGGTGGCCGAACACAACGCGCAGCAGCAGGCCAGCCTGCAGGCCGACTACGACGCGCTGGGCGGCATGCTGTCGCGCCGCGGCGTGGACATCGAGAAGCTGACGGCGCTGGCCGGCACCTTCGCCGTGGCCGTGCCGAGCTGGGGCGCCGGCACCGGCGGCACCCGCTTCGCCCGCTTCCCGGGCCGCGGCGAGCCGCGCAACGTCTTCGAGAAAATGGAAGACTGCGCCGTGATCAACCAGCTCACGCGCGCCACGCCGGCCGTGTCGCTGCACTTCCCGTGGGACCGCACCGACGATCCTGCCGCGCTGAAGGAACTGGCCGACGGCTACGGCCTGGGCTTCGACGCGGTGAACTCGAACACCTTCCAGGACCAGCTGGGCCAGGAAAACACCTACAAGTTCGGCAGCCTGACGTCACAATCGGCCGCTGCTCGCGCGCAGGCCGTGCAGCACAACATCGACTGCATCGAACTGGGCCAGAAGCTGGGCTCGAAAGCGCTGACCGTGTGGGTGGGCGACGGTGCCAACTTCCCGGGCCAGAGCAACCTGCGCGGCGCGCTGGAACGCTACCTGGACAGCATGCGCGACATCTACGGCGCGCTGCCGGCCGACTGGAACGTGTTCATCGAACACAAGCTGTTCGAGCCGGCGTTCTACGCCACCGTGATCGCCGACTGGGGCACCAGCTTCGCGGCCGCCACGGAACTGGGCCCGAAGGCGAAATGCCTGGTCGACCTGGGCCACCACGCACCGAACACCAACATCGAGATGATCGTGGCGCGCCTGGCGCAGTTCGGCAAGCTGGGCGGCTTCCACTTCAACGACAGCAAGTACGGCGACGACGACCTGGATTCCGGTTCGATCAACCCGTTCCAGCTGTTCCTGGTCTTCAACGAGCTGGCCGACGCGGAACTGCGCAGCAAGGCCGACGGCAGCAGCTTCGCCCCGGCCTACATGCTGGACCAGTCGCACAACGTGACCGATCCGATCGAAAGCCTGATGTCTTCCGCCGTGGAAGTGCAGCGCGCCTTCGTGCAGGCCGCGCTGGTGGACCGCGACGCACTGCGCGGCTTCCAGGAATCGAACGACGTGCTGAACGCCGCGCAGACGCTGAAGAAAGCCTACCGCACCGACGTGTCGGCGATCCTGGCGATGGCCCGCGTGCGCGCCGGCGGTGCCGCCGACCCGGTCGCCGCCTACCGCACCTCGGGCTACCGCGACGGCGCCGCCGAGCGCCGCCCCGCCAAGGCCGGTGCCAGCAGCAGCGGGATTGTTTGATCTTTCGATGACGAAGCCTGCCCGCTTTGGTGGGCAGGCTTTTGTCCGTCTGTAGCGGTAGACCCCGAGGTCGCGGATGGCGTTCGCATCTCAGGGGCCTGTCCCCGGTAAGTGTTTGCTTCAAGCCTGGTCGCCAGCCTTGCAAGGGGACTGACCCCGGTTTTTCCACAGCGTTCCGGTAGCGCCAGCAAAAAACCGGGGTCAGTCCCCTGAAAGCGCCGCAGGCAAGCGCCAAGGCTCACACTTACCGGGGACAGGAGGGAGTGCTCCCTTGCAAGGGAGCACCGCTGCACAGGCGCGGAGTACACTCCGCGAAACCCCTGCTACGCCCCCTGTGACGTAGCCGCTATCTGCAACCGCCGGATAAATAAGAACCAGGAGGAGACCCCATGACCAGATGGATACGCGCGCTCGCAGCCATTATGCTGACGGCCGCGCTGGGCATCGCCCACGCCGCCGACTTCAGCGTCGCCCAGTACGGCGCCAAGGCCGACAGCAAGACCCTCGACACCAGGGCCATCCAGGCCGCCATCGATGCCGCAGCCAGAAAGGGCGGCACGGTGACCTTCCCGGCCGGTACCTACCTCACCGGCTCGATCTTCGTGAAAAGCGGCGTCACCCTGAAGGTAGGCAAGGGCGTCACCCTGCTCGGATCGCAGGACATCAAGGATTACCCGGTGCTGCCCACCCGGATCGCCGGCATCGAGATGAAATGGCCGGCCGCGCTGGTCAATGTCTACCAGCAGGACAACGCCAGGATCGAGGGCGAAGGCACGATCGACGGCAACGGCAAGGTGTTCTGGGACAGCTACTGGACCCTGCGCAAGCAGTATGAACCGCGCGGCCTGCGCTGGGCCTCCGACTACGACGCCCAGCGCCCGCGCCTGGTCCAGGTGTTCGACTCGAAGGACGTGAAACTGGGCGGCGGCCTGCTGCTCAAGCGCGCCGGCTTCTGGACCGTGCATATCTGCTACTCCGAAGATGTGACGATCGACGGCGTGATCATCCGCAACAACCAGGATGGCCTGGGCCCGTCCACCGACGGCATCGACATCGACTCGTCGAAGAAGATCCTGGTGCAGAACGCCGATATCGACGTCAACGACGATGCGCTGTGCATGAAGGCCGGCCGCGATTCGGACGGCCTGCGCGTGGCGCGGCGCACCGAGGACGTGGTGGTGCGCGATTCGATCATCCGCTCCGGCGCGGCCGGCTTCACCTTCGGCAGCGAAACCTCGGGCGGCTTCCGCAACATCGAGGCCTACAACATCACGGTGCTGGACAAGGTGCCGGTCGGCATCCTGTTCAAGTCGGCCCATACCCGTGGCGGCTACGGCGAGAACATCCGCCTGCACGATTTCACCATGCAGGGCACGCCGGTGGTGCTGCGCATCACGATGAACTGGAACCCCAGCTACAGCTACGCGAAGATTCCGGACGACGTGAAGGACGTACCGCCGTACTGGAAAGTGCTGGCCACGCCGGTGCCGAAGGAACAGGGCATGGCGCAACTGCGCGACGTGAGCATCTGGAACATCAGGGCCACCGGCGCGAAGACCGCGTTCGAGGTGGACGGTTTCAAGGAAAAGCCTGCAACCCGCTTCACCCTGAAGAACCTGGATATCCAGGCGGAGCAGGGCGGCCACCTGCACGACATCGCCGGCTGGTCGTTCGAAGGCGCGAAACTGGCGCTGGGCAAGCCGGTGGAGCTGGAAGACGGCAACGAAGCGCGCGGCCTGCCGGCCGGCAGCTTCGTGGTGCAGCCCCGCGCAGCCAGGCAGGATCCCTCGAAGAAGAGCTTTGAAGAACAGGACAAGTCATGAACGAACGTATGAACAAGCCCATGAAAAAACGCTTCACCACGCTGGCCGTGGCCGTGCTGACCCTGTGCGCCAGCAGTGCACTGTATGCGCAGGGCCCCCGCCAGGATTTCCCCCAGCCGACACCGGCGATGCAGGCGATTATCGACAAGGATATCCGGCGCCAGTTCGGCGACGCGCCGGAAGATGCCGGCCCGCTGGCCACCGACCTTTCCTCGGCGATCACAAGGAAAGATATCGACAAGGTGCTGCGCAAGGTCGCCGACTGGCAGCTGCAGCGCACCATGGCCTACACCGACCAGATCTGGACGGCCAGCGTGGCCTATGCCGGCTTCATGGCGGCCTCGAAGGCCACCGGCGACACGAAGTATCGCGACGCGATGCTGAAGCTGTCGAAAGGCTTCGACTGGTCGCTGCGCGCCGGCGCCTACCCGAACGCGGACGACATCAGCATCGGCCAGATGTACCTCGACCTGTACCAGCAGGAGCCGAGCCCGGAGAAGATCGCCACGCTGCGCAAGCACCTCGACGTGCTGATCGACCTGGACACGCTGCGCCCGAACGACCCGCGCCTGCCGTGGTGGTGGTGCGACGCGCTGTTCATGGCGCCGCCGGTGTGGCTGAAGATGGCGCAGGCCACCGGCGAGCAGAAATATGCCGACTACGTGCACGAGCAGTGGAAGAAATCGTATGACCTGCTGTACGACCAGGAAGAACACCTGTTCGCGCGC
>DASVVD010000112.1:0-2086 GCA_036386715.1 Pseudoduganella sp. | reverse complement strand
GCGGCGCAGGCCGGGCTCGATTCGCTGATCATCCGGCCGGAACGGGCCAGGAGTGCGGAGCTGGGCCTCAAGGCCGATCTCGCCAATAACCGCCTGAACGTCAAGGCGGACCTGTTCCTGACGCAGGTGCGCGACTTCCAGACCCAGGGTTACGATCCGGTCGACCAGCAGGTGTACCTGCTCAATGCCGGCAGCTACATCTCGCGCGGTGCCGAGGCCACCGTGCACTGGGCACCGGACCGCCACTGGCAGTTCGATGCGGCCGCCGTGTTCAACGACACCTACTACACCGACTACGACGGGGCACGCTGCCCGCCGGAGATCCTGCTGGGCGCGAAGCCGCCAAAATCCTGCGACCTGACCGGCCAGCGCGTGTTCAACGCGCCGCGCGTGACGTCCAACGCCAGCGTGCGCTACGAGTGGACCACGGCGAATGGCCTGAAGAACTTCGTCTCCGGCCGGTACGCGTGGCGCAGCTGGATGTACGGCACGGTCGACGCTTCGCAGTTCACGCGGGTGCCGGGCTATGGGCTGGCGGCGTTCTCGGCGGGCACTTCGGGCAAGACCGAACGGGGCGAGTGGAACGCTTCGCTGTGGCTGAACAATGCGTTCGACAAGTCGTACTACAAGCGCCTCGTCAACAACGAATACGGCTCGGTGACCGGCTACCTGGGCGAGCGCCGCACGCTGGGCGTCACGCTGGGTTACCGCTACTGAGACAAATCCTCACAGCCAGGCTTGCATCGCTGGCCGACATTGAAAAGTGACCATGATCCGCAGAGAATTCATCCTCGGCGCACTGGCGGCCATCGCCGCGGTGCCCGCCTTCGCCGCGCCGCAGCCGGGTGTGCGCCGACCCAACATCATCTTCATCCTGGCCGACGACATGGGCTATGGCGACGTGGCCGCCTACGGGCAGCGCAAGATCGCCACGCCCAATATCGACCGCCTGGCCAGGAGCGGCATGCTGTTCACCCAGGGGTATGCGGGGGCGCCGGTGTGCGGCCCGTCGCGCTGCTCGCTGATGACCGGCCAGCACACCGGCCATGCCCGTATCCGCGACAACACCGCCATCGCCGGCGGCAAGCTTGGCAAAAAGGGCAACGGGGCACAGCTGTGGCGCCGTCCCAACCTGCTGCCGGAGGACCGCACCGTGGCGCAATACCTGCAGGCGGCCGGCTATCGTACCGGCCTGATGGGCAAATGGCACCTCGACGGTTTCGCAGCCGACGCCACGCCGCCGAAATTCGGTTTCGACGAATTCAAGGGCTGGCTGATCCAGTTCGAGAGCACCCAGGGCTACTGGCCGGCGCAACGCGTGCATGGCGACCAGCTGGTCGACATTCCGGAAAACGCGCAGGGCCGGCACGGCCGCTACGAAACGTTCATGACCACCGACGATTCGATCGACTTCATCGAGCGCAACAAGAGCCAGCCCTTCTTCCTGTACGCGGCCTACAACAGCCCCCACTCGCCCTACACGGCACCCGACTTCGGGCCGTATGCCGACCGGGCCGACTGGGCGGATGACGAAAAGACCTACGCGGCGATGATCCATTATCTCGACCGGGGCATCGGCCAGTTGCTCGACAAGCTGGCCAGCGCGGGACTGGAGCAGGACACCGTGGTCTTCTTCGCGTCGGACAACGGGCCGCGCTCGGAACCGACCACGCAGCAGACCCGGGTGGCCGACTTCTTCGATTCCAACGGCGGCCTGACGGGCTACAAGCGCGACATGTACGAAGGCGGCATCCGCGATCCGTGGATCGTGCGCTGGCCCGGCAAGATCCCGGCCGGCGCCGTCAGCGAGGTACCGGTCTATTTCCCGGACTTCCTGCCGACCGCGCTCGACCTGGCCGGCGCGCCTGCCGAAAAATCCGATGGCGTGAGCCTGGCCCCGTTCCTGGTCGACCCGCAGCGCACGGCCGCGGACCGTTTCCTGTATTGGGAATACTACGATCCCGAGTTCCGCCAGGCGGCCCGCTGGGGCAAGTGGAAAGCGGTGCGCCTGCGGCGCGACGGGCCGCTCGAACTGTATGACCTGTCGCGCGATCCCAAGGAAAGCAGGAACCTGGCTGCCGCGCAT
>DASVVD010000111.1:0-6336 GCA_036386715.1 Pseudoduganella sp. | reverse complement strand
GGCGTCACGCGCACCGAAGCCGACGAGGCGGACATCACCGGCACCGGCTTTCATGTCGCCGGTACCCTGTAGGGGGCATTACCGGTCCGTCACCGCCCTGTCCTGCCCGCCCGAGGCGGCGCGCCGGATCACGATCGGGATCGATTTGTACGATGGCGTGCCGCTGCGTTCGTCGAAGTTCGACAGCGCCACCAGGCCGTTCGCTTCCGGGTAGTACGCCGCCGCCGAGCCGCGCGCGATGTCGAACGCCACCGCCACCAGGTTGCGCAGGATGCGCGGCTGGCCCGGATGGTCGCACTCGGCCACCGCCTCGATATCGACCATGTCGCCATGTTCCAGGCCGCGCGCGGCCAGGTCGTCCTCGTGCAGGAAGATCACGTCGCGCCGGCCCGTCACACCCCGGTAACGGTCGTTCTTGCCGTAGATCGTGGTGTTGTACTGGTCGTGGCTGCGGATGGTGGCCAGCACCAGCGGGTCCTGCGCATCCTGCCGGGACAGCGGACGCTGGCGGCCGCTGTCGAACACGATGAAGTTGGCCTTGCCGGTCGCCGTGTGCCACTCGCGCCGCATGGCCGGGCTCTCCAGGCGGAAACCGCGCGGCTGGGCCACGCGCCCGTTGTAGTCGTCGAAATCGGGGAACACGGCCTCGATCTTGTCGCGGATGCGGCTGTAGTCGGCGACCAGGCCATCCCAGTCCACTTTCGAGTCCGGCAGCGTGGCTTTGGCAATGCCGGCCACGATGGCCGGCTCGGAGCGCAGGTGTTCCGAGGCCGGTGGCAGCGTGCCACGCGACGAGTGCACCATCGACATCGAATCCTCCACCGACACCGATTGCGGCCCCGACGCCTGCACGTCCAGTTCGGTGCGGCCCAGGCATGGCAGGATGAAGGTGTTTTTGCCGACCAGCAGGTGCGAGCGGTTCAGCTTGGTCGCGATATTGACGGTGAGGTCGAGCCCGCGCACGGCATCGAAGCAGGCCTCGGGATCCGGCATCGCCACCGGCAGGTTGCCGCCGAGGCAGATCAGCGCTTTCGACCGGCCGTCGCGCATCGCTTCGAGCGCGGCCACGGCGCCATGGCCGTGCTTGCGCGGTGCCTCGATGCCGAACACCCGTTCCAGCGAATCCAGGAAGCCCTGCGTGGGAATCTCGGTAATGCCCATGGTGCGGTCGCCCTGCACGTTCGAATGGCCGCGCAGCGGGCAGATGCCGGCGCCTTCCCGGCCGATATGCCCGCCCAGCAGCAGCAGGTTGGCCAGCTGCTGCACGTTCGACGTGCCGTGCCGGTGCTGCGTGATGCCCATGCCATAGCATATGATGACCCGTTTCGCTTTCGCATACACGGCCGCCGCGGCTTCGATATCCGCGCGGGACAGTCCGGAGACGTGCTCGATCTCGTCCCACGTTGTGCCGTCCAGGTCCGCCACCAGCGTCTCGAAGCCGTGCGTATGGTCGCGGATGAATGCGCGGTCCAGCAGGCTTTCGCCGCCTGCCGCCACCTGCTGCGCGTCGGCCGCCAGCAGCGCCTTCATCATGCCTTTCAATACCGCGCAATCGCCGCCAACCCGTACCTGGTAATAGTGCGTGGCGATCGGCACCGCCTTGCCGACCGTCATCTCGACGGGGCTCTGCGGCGACTTGAAGCGCTCCAGGCTGCGTTCCTTCAACGGGTTGAATACCACGATCGGCGCATGCCGCAGCGCCGCGGCGCGCAGCGTGGCCATCATGCGCGGGTGGTTGGTGCCGGGGTTGTGGCCGAACGAGAAGATCGCGTCGCAATGGTCGAAATCCTCCAGCGACACGGTGCCCTTGCCGACGCCGATCGATTCCGGCAGGCCCACGCTGGTGGCCTCGTGGCACATGTTCGAGCAGTCGGGGAAATTGTTGGTGCCGTATTCGCGCGCGAACAGCTGGTACAGGAACGCCGCCTCGTTCGAGGCCCGGCCGGAGGCATAGAACTCGGCCATGTCCGGGTCCGGCAGGCCGCGCAGCACGGCGCCGATGCGGGCGAACGCGTCGTCCCAGGAGATCGGCACGTAATGGTCGGTGGCGGCGTCGTACACCATCGGGTGCGTCAGCCGCCCTTCGAATTCCAGGTCGAAGTCTTCGCGCTGCCACAGTTCGCTCACGCTGTGCCGGGCAAAGAAGTCGGCCGTCACGCGTTTGTTGGTGGCCTCCCACGCCACGGCCTTGGCACCGTTCTCGCAGAACTCGAACGACGAGCCATGGCGCGGATCGGGCCACGCACAGCCGGGGCAATCGAAGCCGGTCGGCTGGTTCACCTGCAGCATGATCGTGGTGCTGTGGGCGGTCATTTCGCCCCGCAGCGCCTTCGCCACGGCCTGCAGCGCACCCCAGCCGCCGGCCGGTCCGCCATATTCGCCGATCCCCGGCACATCTTTCCTGCCCATACAACCTCCTCATCGCTTTACATGTCGGTGGCGACCGATTTTATGAGGAATGACAACTGGGCGAAGTTCGATACTTTGCGGTAACCGATTCAGCCCTCAACTGTCCAGCCCGTGTCACATCTGGTGCCTGGCACCATGTGACACGGGCTGGACCGCAGGGCCGGCCTTATTTGCGGGCGCGGTGCAGCCACGAATACAGCGCCGGCAGGATCAGCAAGGTCAGCGCGGTGGACGACAGGATGCCGCCGATCACCACCGTGGCCAGCGGCCGCTGCACTTCGGCGCCCGTGCTGGTGGCCAGCGCCATCGGCAGGAAGCCCAGCGACGCCACGAGCGCCGTCATCAGCACCGCCCGCAGCCGCCCCTGGGCGCCCTCGCGCATCGCCGCCTCGGGCGCGTGGCCCTGCTCGAGCAGCGTGCGCACGAACGACAGCATCACCAGGCCGTTCAGCACTGCCACGCCGGACAGCGCGATGAAGCCGATTCCCGCCGAGATCGACAGCGGCATGCCGCGCAGCCACAGCGCCAGCACGCCGCCGGTCATGGCGAACGGAATGCCGGTGAACACCAGCAGGCCGTCGCGCAGGCTGTTGAACATCAGGTACAGCAGGGCAAGCACGATGGCCAGCGCCAGCGGCACCACGATGGCCAGGCGCTGCGCCGCCTTTTCCAGGTTCTCGAACTGGCCGCCCAGCACGAGCCAGGTGCCGGCCGGCAGTTTCACCGACTGCAGCTCGCCCTTCAGGCCCGCCACGAAGGAACCGAGGTCGCGGCCGCGCACATTGGCCGTGACCACCACGCGGCGCTTGCCGTTCTCGCGGCTGACCTGGTTCGCCTCGGGCACGAACGCCAGCGTGGCGATTTCCGACAGCGGGATGCTGGCCGAATGGCCGTTGTTCGTCGACGAGGCGGCCGGCAGCGCGATCGGCAGCTGCCGCAGCGTTTCCAGGTCATTGCGCAGCCCTTCCGGCAGGCGCACCGTGATGGCGAACCGCCGGTCGCCCTCGAACACGAGGCCGACGTCGCGGCCCCCGACCAGCGTGCCAAACGCTTCTTGCACGTCCGCCACGTTCAGGCCGTAGCGCGCCGCCTTGATGCGGTCCACCTGCAGGGTCAGTGCCGGCAGGCCCTCGGTCTGCTCGATTTTCACCTCCGTCGCGCCGGCCAGTTTCTGCAGGCGTTGCGCCACCAGTTGCGCGGCGGCCTGCATCGCCTCCGGATCGTCGCCGAACACTTTCACGGCCACGTCGCTGCGCACGCCGGAAATGAGTTCGTTGAAGCGCAGCTGGATCGGCTGCGAGAATTCATAGTTGTTGCCGGGAATGCGGCTGGCCGCCGCCGTGATGGCTGCCACCAGCTCGGCATGCGACTTGCGCGGTTTGGGCCAGTCGCGTTCCGGGCGCAGCATGATGTAGCTGTCGGCCGCGTTCGGCGGCATCGGGTCGGTCGCCACCTCGGCGGTGCCGATGCGGGCGAACATGCGCTCGATCTCCGGGAACTGCTGCAGCAGCGCCTGCTCCAGCCGCTGCTGCATCTGCACCGACTGCTGCAGGCTGGTGCCGGGAATGCGCATCGTCAGCACGGCGAGATCGCCCTCGTCCAGGTTGGGTGCGAACTCGGTGCCTAGGCGCGTCGCCAGCAGGCCGGAAAGCAAGACGGCCAGCGCGGCGAACGTCAGCGCGACCGGCCGGTTGCGCAGCACCCAGTCCAGCGCCGGCGCATACAGGGCGCTGGCACGGGCCATGATGCGGCTGTCGCGCTCGGCCACCGGCCGCGTGACGAACAGCGCCACCGCGGCTGGCACGAACGTCACCGACAGCACCATCGCCGCCACCAGGGCCATCACCACCGTCACGGCCATCGGGTGGAACATGCGCCCCTCGATGCCCGACAGGGCGAAGATCGGCAGGTACACCGTCATGATGATCAGCTGGCCGAACAGCAGCGGCCGGCGCGCTTCGCCGGCGGCGGCGGCCACTTCGGCGAAACGCTCCTCGCGCGTCAGCGGCCGGCCCGCCGCCGCCTGCGCATGCGCGAGCCGGCGGATGCAGTTTTCCACGATCACCACCGCGCCGTCGATGATGATGCCGAAATCCAGCGCCCCCAGGCTCATCAGGTTGGCGCTGACGCCGGCCTGCACCATGCCGGTAAACACCATCAGCATCGTCAGCGGAATGACCAGCGCGGTGATCAGCGCCGCGCGCAGGTTGCCGAGGAAGAGGAACAGGATGGCCACCACCAGCAGTGCCCCTTCCACGAGGTTCTTGCGCACCGTGCCGATCGCCTTGTTGACGAGCACCGAGCGGTCGTAGACGGGCAAGGCCTGCACGCCGGCCGGCAGCGAGCGGTTGATGTCCTCCAGCCGGTGGCGCGCGGCATCGGCCACGCTGCGGCTGTTCTCGCCGATCAGCATGAACACCGTGCCCAGCACGACTTCGCGGCCGTTCTCGGTGGCCGCGCCGGTGCGCAGTTCGCGGCCCAGTTCCACGTCGGCCACGTCGCGCACGCGGATCGGCGCGCCCTGCACCACGTCGAGCACGATGTTGCGGATTTCGTCGAGCGTGCGCACCTGGCCGGGCGTGCGCACCACGAACTGCTCGCCGCCACGCTCGATGTAGCCGGCGCCGGCGTTGCCGTTGTTGCGGTCGAGCGCCGTCACCAGCTGCGCCAGGCCCAGGCCATGCGCGGCCAGCCGGTCCATGCTGGGGGCCACCTGGAATTCCTTCTCGTAGCCGCCGATCGTGTTGACCTCGGTTACGCCGGCCACGCCGCGCAGTTGCGGCGCCACCACCCAGTCCTGGATCTCGCGCAGGTCGGTGGGCGTGTAGGGCGTGCCGTCCGGCTTGCGGGCGCCCTCCTTCGTCTCCACCGTCCAGTAGAAGATTTCCCCGAGCCCGGTGGCGATCGGGCCGAGCGATGGTTCCACACCCGGCGGCAGCTGCGCCCTGGCCTGTTGCAGGCGCTCGTTGACGAGCTGGCGGGCGAAATAGATGTCGGTCCCGTCGCGGAACACCACGGTGACCTGCGCCAGGCCGTATTTCGACAGCGAGCGCGTCTGCTCCAGCTTCGGCAGGCCGTTCATCACGGTCTCGATCGGGAACGTGATGCGCTGCTCGACTTCCACCGGCGAATAGCCGGGCGCCGGCACGTTGATCTGCACCTGCACGTTGGTAATGTCCGGCACCGCGTCGATCGGCAGTTTCTGGTAGCTGACGATGCCGAGCGCGGCCAGGGCCAGCACCGCGAACACGACGAGCCAGCGCCGCGCGATGACCGCGGCAATCAGTTGTTGGTACATGGCGGCCCCTTAGTGATCGTGCTCGGCTTCGGACTTGCCGAGGTCGGCCTTCAACAGGTAGCTGCCCGCCGCGGCATAACGGCTGCCGGCGGCCAGGCCCTTGACGATCTCCGTGCGGCGGCCATCGGACCGGCCGGTGACCACGGTACGCGCCTCAAAGCCGCCCGGCGTGCGCACGAACACCACGCTGCGCTCGTGGATCGTCTGCACCGCATCGGCGGCCACCGTGACGGCCGCGGCAGTTTGCTGGCCCATCAGGTCGACGGTGGCGAGCATGCCGGGCCGCAGCCGCATGCCGGGGTTCGGCAAGGTAATGCGGGCGGTTGCCATGCGCGTGGCCTCGCCCAGCACCGGGCCGACGAACGAAACGGTGCCTCGCACGCCCTGGTCCAGCGCCGTGGCGGTCACCGTGGCCGGCATGCCCTCCTGCACCTGCGCCAGGCTGCCCGATGGCACCGCCGCTTCGATCCATACGCGGCTCAGGTCGGCGATGGTCAGCAGCGGCTGGCTGCCGTCGGATGCCATGCCGGCCACCGCGGGCCGCTCGATCACCATGCCGTCCAGTGGCGCGTGCAGGGTGACGGTGGCACCGCCCGACGCCGCGATGCCGAGTGCGCCGAGGCGCTGGC
>DASVVD010000110.1:0-7112 GCA_036386715.1 Pseudoduganella sp. | reverse complement strand
AAGCATGAGCACCGCCACCGCCAACAAGCCGCGCCTGACCACCTCGGCAATGATCGCCTCGATTGCCGCCGAAGGCCAGCGCACCAAAGCCGCGCCGTTCGGCCACGCGCTGGTGGAACTGGCCAGCCGCCGCCCCGATATCGTGGGCATGAGCGCCGACCTGTCAAAATACACGGACATGCACCTGTTCGCCAAGGAATACCCCGGGCGCTTCTTCCAGATGGGCATGGCCGAGCAGCTGCTGATGGGCGCCGCGGGCGGCATGGCCAAGGAGGGCTTCACGCCCTTCGTCACGACCTATGCGGTGTTTGCCGCGCGCCGCGCCTACGATTTCATCCACCAGGTGATCGCCGAGGAAAACCTGAATGTGAAGATCGCCTGCGCCCTGCCCGGCCTGACCACCGGCTACGGCCCCAGCCACCAGGCCACCGAGGATATCGCCATCTTCCGCGGCGTGCCGGGGCTGACGATCGTCGACCCGTGCGACGCGCTCGATACCGAACAGGCGGTGGCGGCCATCGCCGAGCACAAGGGCCCGGTCTACATGCGCCTGCTGCGCGGCAAGGTGCCGCTGGTGCTCGACGAGTACGACTACAAGTTCGAGCTGGGCAAGGCCAAGCTCCTGCGCGACGGGCGCGACGTGCTGGTGATCTCCAGCGGCATCATGACAATGCGCGCGCTGGAAGTGGCGCAGGTGCTGAAGGGCGACAATACCGGCGTGGCGGTGCTGCACGTGCCCACCATCAAGCCGCTCGACACGGAAACCATCGTGCGCGAAGCGTCGCGCAGCGGCCGGCTGGTGGTGGTGGCCGAGAACCACTCGACCGTCGGCGGCCTCGGCGAGGCGGTGGCCGGTACCCTGCTGCGCGCCGGCGTGGCGCCGGCCTTCCGCCAGGTCGCCCTGCCGGACGCGTTCCTCGATGCCGGCGCGCTGCCCACGCTGCACGACCGCTACGGCATCTCGACGGAGGCGATGGCGGCCAGCATCAGGTCCTGGCTGCGCTGAACAAGGAACCACCCGGCGCGCATGATGGACAAGGAGGCGGCAAGACCTCCGGCGCGATGACAGAACAATCTGGAGACACCAATGAAAACACCTACCGTCACACCAACGGCGGCTGCCGGCTACCATGCCGGCGCCACGGACCTTGAAACGCGGGCCTATGCAAAGGTCACGCGCCGGCTCGTGCCGTTCCTGATGCTGTGCTACCTGGCCGCCTACCTGGACCGCGTCAACGTCGGCTTCGCCAAGCTGCAGATGCTCTCCGACCTGCAGTGGAGCGACACGGTCTACGGCCTGGGCGCCGGCATCTTCTTCATCGGCTATTTCCTCTTCGAAGTACCCAGCAACATGATCCTGCACCGCTTCGGCGCGCGCCGCTGGCTGGCGCGGATCATGATCACCTGGGCGATCATCTCCGCCAGTTTCGCCTTTGTCAGCTCGCCCACCATGTTCTACGTGCTGCGCTTCCTGCTCGGCGTGGCCGAGGCGGGCTTTGCACCGGGCGTGATCCTGTACATCACCTACTGGTTCCCGTCGGCGCGGCGGGCCAGGGTGATGGGCCTGTTCTTCATGGCGATCCCGCTGGCCAGCATCGTCGGCGCGCCGCTGTCGGGCTGGATCATGGAGTCGTTCGCCGGCGTGCACGGCCTGCGCGGCTGGCAATGGCTGTTCGCGCTGGAAGCCGTCCCGTCGCTGATCCTGGGCATCGCCATCCTGTTCTACCTCGACGACAGCATCGCCGGCGCAAAGTGGCTGTCGACCGAAGAGAAGGCCCTGCTGCAGCGTAACATCGCCCTTGAAAACGACGGCAAGGTGGCGCACCAGACCATCCGCGAGTTCCTGGCGGACCGGCGCCTGTGGCTGCTGACGGCGATCTACTTCTGCATCGTGATGGGCCAGTACGGCCTGACCTTCTGGCTGCCCACCATCGTGCGCAATGCCGGCGTGATCGGTGTGGAAAAGGTCGGCCTGCTGGCGGCGATCCCCTACACGGTGGCGCTGGTGTGCCTGCCGCTGGTCGGCCGCAACTCGGACCGCACCGGCGCCCGCCGGCTGCATTGCGGCCTGCCGATGCTGGCCGCGGCGGTGGCGCTGTGCGCCCTGCCCTTCACCGAAGGCGTGGGCACCGCGCTGGCCCTGCTGAGCGTGGCCGCCGCCGGTGCGCTCTGCGCCACGTCGCAGTTCTGGGCACTGCCGACCGCCTTCCTGGGCGGCATGGCGGCAGCCGCCGGCATCGCCACCATCAACTGCATCGCCAACCTGGCCGGCTTCTTCTCGCCGTCGCTGGTCGGCTGGCTCAACGACTTTACCGGCAAGCAGGGTGCGGGGCTGATGCTCACCTCCGCCATGCTGCTGATCGGCGCCTGCCTGGTCGTACTGCTGCCGAAGAAGGTCGTCGACCGCTGACCGCTTGCCGCGTCCGGCGCTGCCGGGCGCAGTCTTCCGGCACCAGTCCGGAAGCCGCCCTTCCCCTTTTCAATCATTCCTGGCGCCCGGGCGTTGCAGCACCGGTGCGCCCATAAAAATACGGAGACAACATGAAACGCAAGCTTGCATGGGGAATCACCGCCCTGGCCTGCGGCAGCGCCGCGGCCCAGTCCAACGTAAACGTATATGGCCTGGTCGACATGAACCTGGGTGTCATCGACCATGCCGGCGCCGCCGGCGGCAACACGGTGCGCGTCAATTCGGGCGGCATGAACACGTCGCGCCTCGGCTTTGTCGGTTCCGAAGACCTGGGCGGCGGCCTGAAAGCGCTGTTCCAGCTTGAAATGGGCATCGCCGCCGACACCGGCGTGGCGGACACGCCGCTGTTCAAGCGCCAGGCCACCGTCGGCCTCGAAGGCCGCTGGGGCAGTGTGCTGCTGGGCCGCGCCTTCACCACCGTCTACGACTTCGTGCTGCCGTACGACCCCATGGGCTACGCGCCGCAGTACTCGTGGGCGCCGGCCGGCAATGCCAGCGGCGCCAGCAAATACGGCATGGCGTTTGCGTTCGACAACCTGGTCAAATACGCCGGCAAGAGCGGCAACCTCAGTTACGGGGCCAGTTATGGCGCCGGCGAAGGATCGTCGGCCGGCGACGGCGCGAAAGGCGCGGTGGCCGTCAACTACGCGGCCGGGCCCTGGTCGGCAGTGGCCACGTACGAACGCATCAACGACATGCCCGATGCGGCCACCGGCGCGCGTGGCGATACCACGGCATGGCACCTCGGCGCGATGTTCCAGGCCGGCAAGGTCAAGCTGCAGGCGGCCATGCGCGATTACCGGCAGGAGGCGGCGGGGATGCCCGACGTGCGGGCCAGGCTCTACTGGGCGGGCACCAACGTGATGGTGACACCAGCCGTTACGCTGGCCGGCGTGGTGTACTACCAGGATGTGCTGCACGGATCGCAGGAAGCGGACCCGGTGATGGTGGTCGGACGGCTGCGCTATGCCCTCTCTCGCCGCACCGACCTGTATGTGACCGCGGCCTATGCCAGGGCAAGGCACGGGCAGCTGGTCGGCCTCGCACGGGACGAAGCCGGGTACGGCAGCCGCCAGAAAAGCGTGCTGGCGGGGATCCAGCACCGGTTCTGACGAAGTGCGAACCACTGTGGCGGGCACCGATCCAGTACACGCCACACGGCACTGCGCGACCGGTTCCGGCCACGGTTGACGGCGATCTCGCCAGGTACTGGCGAATCCTTCTTCAGCGCTATCTTTACAAGTGGTAACGAGTGATACAGGGTACGGTCTATCCCGTGTGCGTCTCAGCCATTAATCTGCTTCTGCAGGCCAATCACGGCCATCAGGAGAAAAATCATGGAAAAAATCGCTATCGCAGGCCGTATCCACCCACTGTTCGCAGCCGCAGCCATATCGGTGATTGCCCTGAGCGCCACCGGCATCGCCGCCCTGACCGGTGTACTGCCATCGAGCAAAGCCGAACCCGCTGCGCAGACCATGCCAGCGAGCCTGTCGACGCAGCAAAGCCTGGGCGCTCGCCAGGGTTTCGAAGGGCAGCCACTGGCAGCGGCGCAGTTGACCGCGCAACAGCCCGCACCGCAAGTATTGCAGCCAGCAGTCATACCGGCCCCGGTCGCCGCTGCGCAGGCGCTGCCGGAGCGCACGGTCGTACGTGAAATCGTGTACCGTGAATCCGCACCCCGCAAGCACGTGCGCGAGGCGCCGGCTCGCAGCTATGCGGCACGGCATCACGAGCCGGCGCCTGCCCCTGCGCCAGTCGTCCAGGAAAGCAAGCCGAACTATGTGGCGATCGGTACCGGTGCCGTGGTTGGCGGCCTGATCGGCAACCAGGTCGGCGATGGCAATGGCAAGAAACTGGCCACCCTGGCCGGGATCATCGGCGGCGGCTATGTCGGCAATGAGCTTGCCAACCGCAACAAGTAGGCAGAGGATTTATCGGACGCGTTCCGCCCGGCGATGGCTGGGCGGCGCGAATGAGAGTGGTGTCTTCGAGATTTTGCAGTCCGGCAGCCTAAACAACCGTGTCCGCCTGCTCACGCGTGTAAATGCCGGCCGGTTTGCCGAAGATTTCGGTTTCCGCTTCATAAGCCAGGCCAAGGCGCCTGGCAACGCGCAGCGATGATTCATTGGCCGAAGCGATGAGAGCCCGGACTTTCGGTTCGCGTCGGATTTCGAATGCATGGTTCAAGGCCGCCGCCGCCGCTTCGTTCGCGAATCCCCGGCCCCAGAATGCACGATAGGTATTCCAGCCGAGCTCCATCACCGTGGAGTCCTCGCGAAAGAACGCGCCAACGTTCCCGACGAGCCGACCCGTCTCCTTTTCCTCGACAGCCCACCATCCCGCGCCATGTATGAGCCATAGTCCGGCGTGTGAACAGAAGATTCGCCATGCGGCCTGGCGGTCACCCGTGACCAGGTGGGCCGAGCTTACAGGGTCGCCCACATGCGCTGCGAACGCGTCGAAGTCCTCCCGTCGATATTCACGAAGCATGAGCCGCTCCGTGTGGAGGTATGGAACAGAAGTGATGAACTCGCTATTCATGAGCTGGATTCCTTGTACTGGTGCCAGTTAGCAGTCCATTGACGGCTACAAGATGCGACTCGCGCCAATGGCCTTCTTTTACCCAATTCGGCCTGATCGCACAATATCTTCAGAAGCGTTCGATGGCAGTGGGTACCGCGTCGTAATTTTTCTATAAATCTTTAGTGCATTTCTCTCGAGTCTTCTTTTTTCCATTATGGTAGGTGGTCTTAGTGTGCAAATAGCAGGTGGGCTCGCCTTCGGGATTGACTAATCCCGAGACGGAAGATTCCTGTTTTAGCACCAGCTTCCCCTTTGACCAGCAATACTGCGCGTAAGAAAAATCGGCGGCGCCGCCTTTTGAAAAGCCGGCAATACACCGCTTGTCAAGCGGATCAATATCCAGCCCCATGATCCCGGACATTGCTTCGTGCTCGACGAAGCGCCTGCTTGCGGGCTCATACAGGAATGCCGTGCTGATTGTGTTGCCGATGGCCGCAACGCTGTTGGTAACTACCAGGTCGCCGCAGCCGTCGTTGTTGAAATCCCTGGTATCCACAAGATCACCGGCGCTCTCGCGGTCGCCGTAATAGTATTCCAGATTGTCGAGCACCTGAACCGTCCGGCCGGCGCGGTCCGTAATGCGCATGCTGCCTGAATTCGGCTCGGCTGCCGTTTGCGGTATCCAGACAAAGGTGAACATTGCTTTGGCATCCAGGCTACATTGCTTGCCTGCGCTCCAGGCGGGACCCGAGGCCAATCCCAGCAAGGTAATGAACATTGTGCGCCACATTCTCTTTCTCCCGATGTACGGTGACAAATAATAGGTCGCCACAACCCACCATGAGGCGGGATGATTGCGACACGCTGTACGTGCAGGATATGACACGAGCGCGCCTCCAAGCTGCGCAAGTCGTTGGCAGAATTCACGCAAAGACAGTGTTGCCGACATTTAAACCACAGCAGCGCCGAACGACTCGGGCCGCCGCGCAAGCAGATGAGACAGCCGTTGAAGACCCGCCTGCAAATGCCCACGGTCCCTGATGCTGCCCAGAGAGATCCTGATGGCATTTGCCGATCCGCTGCCCGTGGCGAATGCCTCCGCCGGCGTGACTGCGATGCCCTCGCTGTCGGCTGCACGCGCAAGCTGCGAGGAGTTCCAATACGCCGGCAACTCCAGCCATACATGCAGGCCGTCGCCGGCGCCGCGGTACCGCCCCGCCAGGATATCCCGAGCCATCCGATGGCGCAGGCGCGCCTCCTTGCGTACGCCTGCCATCAATCGGTCGGCCGAGCCGTCGAGGATCCATTGCGTGGCCAGTGCGACCGTCAAAGGCGCGGCCATCAGCGCAAACGATCGTAGCGCGACCAGGAAGCGTTCACGTTCGTGCGAGTCGCGCAGGAGCACGAAGGCGACACGCAAGCCGGGCGTCAGGCATTTCGACAGGGTCGAGATGTAGACCACCTGTTCAGGGGCAAACGTGGCAACAGGTGGCGGGGGAGCATCGGCGAGGAGCCAGTAGGGATCGTCCTCGACGATGCGTACTTTGCAGCGCTTTGCGATACCGGCGAGTTCCTTGCGCCGGCGTTCCGGCATGGTGATGGCGGTCGGGTTCTGCAATGTCGGATTGAGGTAGACCATCCCGGGCTTGTGCTGGCGGCACGCTTCTTCAAGCATACCGGGCACCATTCCGTGCCTGTCCGCCTCCACCGCAATGATGTGCCGGCCGAATTGGGTCGCCGCGGCACGCAAGCCGGGATAACACGTCGGCTCTGCCAGGATGACATCGCCCGGCTTCGTCAGCGCAAGGATCAGCGCGGCGATCGCCGCTTGCGCACCCGGGCAGACGACAATCTGCCGCGCATCCAGATCTCCGAACATCGGTTCGAGCCAGCTGGCGCCAGCCTTGCGGTCGGCGTCGCTTCCCCCGCCCAGGTGGTACGTCATCAGCAATTCGTTATCTGCCCTCATCAGTACCTGGGACAGGCCCTGTTTCAACAGGTCGTCGAAGTCCACGCCATCCGGCGGTGGCGGGGTGTTCATGCTCAGGTCGAGGATCGGGGTCAGTTCGACTTTCGGTGCCGCGACATACGTGCCTCGGGCGCCACGGCCCTCCAG
>DASVVD010000109.1:0-2888 GCA_036386715.1 Pseudoduganella sp. | reverse complement strand
CGGTCGACTGGACCGTGGCCGACTGAGCGGGCGGCGGGCGGCATCCGGGGCGTTCGGGCCGGACAGGGTATTTTTTCCATCGGCCTTTTCTGGCAGAATGGGCCGATGGACAATCTGACAATACGCCCCGCCACCGTTGCCGATGCGCCCGCGATCGGCGCGCTCGTCATGACCCTGCTGCCCTACCTGACCGTGCACCCGCAGGGGCTGGGCGCCGAAAAATTCATTGCCAACGTCGGCATCGATGCCCAGCGGCGCTATCTCGGCCAGGATAATTTCCGCTACCACGTCGCCCTGCATGGTGACGAACTGCTGGGCGTGGTTGCGGTGCGCGACAATACCCACCTGTTCCACCTGTTCATCAAGGAAACACTGCACCGCCAGGGCCTGGGCCGGCGCCTGTGGGAACTGGCGCGTGACGATGCCATGGCCAGGGGCAATCCGGGCCGTTTCACGGTCAACTCGGCGGGGCGTGCTACCGGACTGTACCTGCGCCTGGGCTTTGTGCCGGCGGGGGAGCGGATCGAGCACGACGGCATCGTCGATGTGCCGATGCGGTGGGAAAAAAACCAATGCGAAGGGGATGCCGCAGCAAGCGGCACTACCGCCTGAACCAGGAAACCCGAGCGGCGGGCAGAAAAGACGCGTGCTCCCGAAGGAGCACGCGGGCGGCCGGGTTATGGCCGAAGCCGGCGGCCCGCGCAGGACGCAACCGGCAGGGTGATAACGGCCTCAGCGTGGCTGGGCCGTCATGCCATCACAGCACGCGGCCCGATTCCTGCCCGAGCGGCGAGCTGCCGGTGGTGCGGCTGCCGGTGCCACTGCTGGTACCGTAGTAGCTGTGGATTTCCGAGGTCCAGGCCTGGTTGGCCATGTCCGGCCAGTTGTCCTTGTCGAAGCCGGGTGCGTTCGCGATGCGTTCCTTGTCGATGTTCAGGCGCAGCTGGTGGTTGGCAGTGTCCAGCGCCAACGCCTCCCAGGGCACGGCGAACAGTTTTTCGCCGATCGTCAGCACGCCGCCGGCAGCCATCACCACATACGCCACCTGGCCGGTCTGCATGTCGAGCATGATTTCCTTCACGGTGCCGAGGTGTTCGTCCTGCATGTTGTGCACGTGGTCGCCGATCAGGGTGTCGGCACCCATCAGGCGCGGCCCCGGGCCGCCGTGGCCCTGGTCAACGTAGTTGCCGTATCCATCGCGTTCGTAACTCATGGTCGCCTCCTGTTGAAATAAAGATATCTTCCGCCCTGCGCGCCCCGTGGTCTGTTCGTTCGCGCACAATCGCGCGACCCCGGCAGAGGCCGTCGCCCCATGCCTGCCGATGATGAAGCCGCCGAATTACGCTATAATTTCAATTTCCCGCATCGCGCCTTTCTGGCGCCTGATCCCGCAATGACCAAATTTGTCTTCGTCACTGGCGGCGTTGTGTCGTCCCTTGGTAAGGGTATTGCCGCCGCCTCCCTCGCCGCGATCCTCGAATCGCGCGGCCTCAAAGTCACCATGCTCAAGCTCGACCCGTACATCAACGTCGATCCGGGCACGATGAGCCCCATGCAGCACGGTGAAGTGTTCGTGACCGACGATGGCGCCGAAACCGACCTGGACCTCGGCCACTACGAGCGTTTCATCAGCACCCGCATGCGCAAGGTGAACAACTTCACCACCGGGCAGATCTACGAATCTGTGATCCGCAAGGAGCGCCGCGGCGAATACCTGGGCAAGACCGTCCAGGTGATCCCGCACATCACCAATGAAATCCAGGATTACATCCGCCGTGGCGCCGAAGGCTACGACGTGGCGCTGTGCGAGATCGGCGGCACGGTCGGCGATATCGAATCGCTGCCGTTCCTGGAAGCGGCGCGCCAGCTGAGCCTGCGCGCGGGCCGCAAGAACTGCGCCTTCGTGCACCTGACCCTGGTGCCGTTCATCGCCTCGGCCGGCGAACTGAAAACCAAGCCCACCCAGCACTCGGTGCAGAAGCTGCGCGAGATCGGCATCTCGCCGAACGCGCTGCTGTGCCGTGCCGACCGCGCCATTCCCGAAGACGAACGCGCGAAGATCTCGCTGTTCTCGAACATCGAGGAACAGGCCGTGATCTCCGTGTGGGACGTGGACACCATCTATAAAGTGCCGCAGATGCTGCACGACCAGGGCCTCGATGCCATCATCTGCGAGGCGCTGGACATCGACCCGGCCCCGGCCGACCTGTCGGTGTGGACCAAGCTGATCCACGCGCTGGAACACCCGAAGGCGGAAGTGTCGATCGGCATGGTGGGCAAGTATGTCGAACTGACCGAATCGAACAAGTCGCTGACCGAGGCGCTGCGCCACGCCGGCATGAAGAACCACGTGCGGGTGAAGATCGACTACCTCGACTCCGAGGCGCTCGAGGCGGGCAACGTGCAGCAGCTGGCCAAGTACGACGCCGTGCTGGTGCCCGGCGGCTTCGGCAAGCGCGGCATCGAAGGCAAGATCCAGGCGGCGCGCTTCGCGCGCGAGAACAAGCTGCCCTACCTGGGCATCTGCCTGGGCATGCAGGTGGCTACCATCGAGTACGCGCGCCATGTGGCGGGCCTCAAGGACGCCAACAGCACCGAGTTCGAGCCGGACAGCCCGCACCCCGTCATCGCCCTCATCACCGAGTGGCAGGACGCGAGCGGCGCGATCCAGACCCGCACCGAGACCTCCGACCTGGGCGGCACGATGCGCCTTGGCGCGCAGAGCTCCGACGTCTCGCAGGGCACGCTGGCGCACAAGATCTACGGCGACGTGGTCAATGAGCGGCACCGCCACCGCTACGAGGCCAACGTCAACTACCTGGACCAGCTGCGCAAGGCGGGCCTCGTGATCTCGGCGCTGACGCAGCGCGAGCATTTGACCGAGATCG
>DASVVD010000108.1:0-3356 GCA_036386715.1 Pseudoduganella sp. | reverse complement strand
GGCTGGCGTCATGCGCTGGAGGGCAATCGGATCGCTGCACCGCTGGACTTGCTGAGAGTTGCCCTTGGCGCGAGGTGCTACTGAAAGGCTGGCCCGGGCCTGCGATACGGGAGCGCTTCCAACAACCTCCGGTGACAGCGCCTCAGGAGTTGCAGTTGCAGAAGCGTTTGCGCGCATCCGGCCTGGCATCCTGCACCAGCGGCTTCCAGAACAGGATGGTCTCCACACCATACGGCGAGCGCACATTGCCGTCGCGCCGGTAGCCGTTCGCATCGAAGAAGCCCTCCGCGGTGGCAGTGCTGTGCAGGTACAGCGCCTTCATGCCCTGTGCCAGCGCCTGCTCTTCCATGCTTTGCAACAATGCCGTGCCGGCGCCCTGCCGCTGCGCTTCCGGCAGCAGGTAGCACAGCGCCAGCTTGCCGGCCCCGGTCAGCAGCGAAACACCGACCACATCACCCTCGCGCACGACAACCAGCGAGTAATTGGTGGCGGACTCGAACCACGCGTTGACCATGGCGGGATGCTTGTTGCCGAGCCATGCCGCAAGGATGCCGGGGTCGTTGCGATGATCGAGCGCGCAGCACTCGGCGATCGAGCGGCGCAGGACCTGGCAAACGGCGGCGGCGTCGGAAGTGACGGCAGGACGGATTTCGAAACTCATGGAAATTCGTGGATACTCGTGAAAATCCGCGGCTAGCGGCTCGTGGCAAAGGCGTTGATGGTGCGTATCAGCCGGACTATACACCAGTCGGCCGGAAGCCGCCGGCACCGGTCGTGCCAGCGGCATCTAAGCAAATTACGAAAATATCGTTTCTTTCCGGCTGCCAGTTGACGGACCATTGATATCTGTTTCTTACACGAGAAAACCATGACAAATAAAAAAACCGCATTTGGCAAGGCGTTCAGCCACACCCGCAGGTTGCTGCTGGCCTCCGCCGTTGCCGCCTCGACCCTGGCCATGGCGCCCGCCCACGCGGCCGACGTGACGCTGCTCAACGTCTCCTACGACGTGGCGCGCGAACTGTACAAGGATGTGAACCCCGTGTTCGAAGCCCAGTTCCAGCAGCAGACCGGCAAGAGCATCCAGGTCAAGCAGTCGCATGGCGGCTCGTCCAAGCAGGCGCGCTCGGTGGCCGATGGCCTCGAGGCGTCGGTCGTCACGATGAACCAGGCCAACGATATCGACATGCTGGCCGACCGCGGCCTCGTCGCGAAGGACTGGGCCAAGCGGTTCCCGAACAACGCCGCGCCCATGTATTCCACGCTGATCTACCTGGTCCGCAAGGGCAACCCCAAGGGCATCAAGGAATGGGCCGACCTGGCACGGCCCGATGTCAAGGTGGTGATCCCGAATCCGAAGACGTCCGGCAATGGCCGCTATTCCTACCTGGCCGCCTGGGGCTCGGTCACGCAGGCCGGCGGCACCGAAGCCCAGGCGCGCGACCTGGTGACGAAGATCTTCCGCAACGTGCCGGTGCTCGACGGCGGCGGCCGCGCGGCCACCACCACGTTCACGCAGCGCCAGATCGGCGACGTGCTGGTGACGTTCGAGAATGAAGTCAACCTGGTGCGCAGCGAATTCGGCGACAACTTCGACATCGTCTACCCGTCTACCTCGGTGCTGGCCGAATCGCCGGTGGCCGTGGTCGACAAGGTGGTCGACAAGCGCGGCATCCGCAAGGAAGCCACCGCCTACCTGAACTTCCTGTACTCCGAAGCCGGCCAGGAAATCATCGCCAAGCACTACCTGCGCCCCCGCTCGGCAACGGCGGCCAGGAAATACGCGGCGCAGTTCAGGCCGATCAAGCTGTTTACCGTGGACGACGTGTTCGGCGGCTGGCGCGCGGCGCAGAAGCGCCACTTCGACGACGGCGGCGAGTTCGACAAGATTTACGGTGCCAAATAAGCGGCCGCCGTAACAACACTGTTCATATAAACAGTAGTAGCACGACAAAGGGGCCTTTTGGCCCCTTTTTTACATGAATTCGTCCCGCACGACTAGTCACGGTCTGGACTGCGCCGTCGAGCGCATGCTATCGTTTCGGCTTCTGGAATATTGCTGCACAGCATGCACTTTGACGCCTGTGCACATCCACCCCGTTCCATTGCCACCCCACCAACAACAAATGATCAAGAAACTAGCAGCCGCCCTGCTGATGTGCTTTTCCGCAGCCGCCGCGATTGCCGTGCCGCTCGGCTCGCAATCCGTGCTCGTCGTGGAAGACGGCACCGGCAAAATCCTCGTGGAAAAAAATTCGGACGCCATCGTGCCGATCGCCTCGCTGACCAAACTGATGACCGCGATGGTCGTGCTCGACTCCAGGCCCGACATGAACGAACAGATCAGCATCGACAAGGAAGATATCGATACGCTCAAGCACAGCACCTCGCGCGTGCCGGTCGGCACCACGCTGTCCCGCACGGACGTGCTGCACCTGGCGCTGATGTCGTCGGATAACCGCGCGGCAGCCTCGCTGGCGCGCACCTATCCCGGCGGCCCGGCGGCATTCAAGGCCGCCGTCAACGCCAAGATCCGCGCGCTGGGCATGACCCGCACGCGCATCGACGAGCCCACCGGCCTGTCGCCGAACAATACGTCGACCGCCGAAGACCTGGTCAAGATGGCCACGGCCGCGGCCCGCTATCCCACCATCACCAGCATGACGACCGACAAGAGCGACATCATGCAGATCAAGGGCCGCCAGGTCGAATACCACAACACCAACCGCCTGGTCGGCGCCAAGGGCTGGGACATCGGCCTGTCCAAGACAGGCTACACCGAAGAGGCAGGCCGCTGCCTGATCATGCGCATCACGGCCGCCGGCAAGAACGCGACCATGGTGCTGCTGAACGCCAGCGGATCTTCCGCGCGCATCTCGGACGCGCTGAACATCCGCCGTTTCATCGCCGGGGACGACGGGCCGCGAGTGATGCGGGCGTCGGCAGGGGCAATGAAGGCGGCACGGACAAGCAAGGTCGTCAGGGACAACGGCCGCAAGAAGGCCGTGATCAAGAAGAAGCCGCGCCGCCGCGCAGCGGCATAATGACCAGTTCGGGTACCCGATCTTGCAGATGCCCAGGCATGCGATAAAGCACGCGTGTTGACGAAAAAGCCGGCCCTGCGCCGGCTTTTTGCATGCCGTAGTGCTTGCTGTAGTGCCTACTTCAGCACTTCCTCCACCAGTGTCACCGGCCCCAGCAGGCCGGCCGGCTGCGGCGCGATCTTCGCCGTGTCCTGCAGTTCGAAGCGGTTGCCGTAACGCAGCCGCAGCAGCTTGAAGTCCGGCAGTTCCTGCCCGGCCAGCGTGTTCACGCCCAGGTTCGCCACTTTCACCTCCACCTGGTTGGCGCCGGCC
>DASVVD010000107.1:0-5514 GCA_036386715.1 Pseudoduganella sp. | reverse complement strand
CCGCGCCGCCGCCCTGGCGGCGCTGGCGGAACTGGAAGATGCCGCGCGCCGCCTGCCGCACTGGGAAACGCTGGCGCACCAGTACCGCCACGGCATCGTCGAGGATGCGCCGGGCGGCTGGTTGTCGAAGGCGCCGGCGGCCGGCCCGCACCGTGAAACGCTGGCCACGCTCAGTCCACGCTACCTGGACAGCGTGGCCGGCCATGACGACGCCCGCTGGTGCACCCCCGAGCTGCGGCGCCTGCAGGGCGAACGCCTGCTGGCCGCCGGCGACCCGGCCGCCCGTGGCGGCGCCGAGCACCTGTTCCGCGGCGCGCTGCTGCTGGCGCGCCAGCAGGGTGCGCTCGGCTGGGAACTGCGCGCCGCCACCAGCCTTGCACGGCTGTGGCACGGCCGCGGCGAAGCGGCCGGCGCGCAGGCGCTGCTGGAACTCGTGGTGGCCCGCTACACGGAAGGCTTCCAGACAGCCGACCTGCAGACCGCCAGCCGGCTGCTGGCGCAATGGCAGCGGCGAAAAAAAACCGGCGCCGCATCCGTGGATGGGGCGCCGGCCTGGCTGTGATGCTGCCGGTTGTTACGGCTCGGCGAACGCTTGATGCTGCCTTCCGTTACAGCTTGGCAATCTCCACCTTGCCGTCCGCGGCGAACACCAGCGCGCCGTCGCGCGCATCGATGCGGATCGTGTCCTTCGGCCCGAAGCGGCCTTCGAGGATCATTTTCGACAGCGGATTCTCGATGCCCTGCTGGATCGCCCGCTTCAGCGGCCGCGCGCCGTACACCGGGTCGTAGCCCGCCTCGGCGATTTTCTGCAGGGCGGCGTCGCTGACCTGCAGGTCCATCTCCATCCGCTTCAGGCGTTTCTCGAGGATCTGCAACTGGATCTTGGCGATGGCGCCGATGTTCTTTTCATCCAAGCCATGGAACACCACGATCTCGTCGATCCGGTTGATGAACTCGGGCCGGAAGTGACCGCGCACCTCGGCCATCACCGCCAGCTTCGTCACGCCGGGATCGGCATCCTCCATCGACTGGATCTTGTGCGAGCCGAGGTTGGACGTCATGATGATCACCGTGTTCTTGAAGTCCACGGTGCGGCCCTGGCCGTCGGTCATGCGGCCATCGTCGAGCACCTGCAGCAGCACGTTGAACACGTCGTGGTGCGCCTTTTCCACTTCGTCGAGCAGGATCACGCTGTAAGGCTTGCGGCGCACCGCCTCGGTGAGATAGCCCCCCTCGTCGTAGCCCACGTAGCCCGGCGGCGCGCCGATCAGGCGGGCCACCGAATGCTTCTCCATGAATTCGCTCATGTCGATGCGGATCAGCGAATCCTCGGTATCGAACAGGAACGCGGCCAGCGCCTTCGTCAGTTCGGTCTTGCCGACGCCCGTCGGGCCCAGGAACATGAATGAACCGTATGGCCGGTTCGGGTCGGCCAGCCCGGCGCGCGAACGCCGGATCGCGTCGGCCACCGCGTTGATCGCTTCGTCCTGCCCCACCACGCGCTGGTGCAGCTTTTCCTCGATGTGCAGCAATTTATCGCGCTCGCCCTGCATCATGCGCGACACGGGAATGCCGGTCGCGCGCGATACGACCTCGGCGATCTCCTCGGCGCCCACCTGCGTGCGCAGCAGCTTCGGCTTGTCCCTGCCTTCGTCGCCATTGGTCGACTCGGCCTGCTTCAGCTGCGCTTCGAGCTCCGGCAGGCGGCCGTACTGCAGCTCGGACACGCGCTGCCAGTTCGACGCGCGCGTGGCCGCTTCCATCTCCTGGCGGATGCGTTCGATCTCTTCCTTGATATGGGTGGTGCCCTGCACGTTGGCCTTCTCGGCCTTCAGCACTTCCTCGTAGTCGTTGTACTCGCGCTGCAGCTTGGCGATTTCCTCGTCGATCAGGTCGAGGCGCTTGCGCGAACCTTCGTCCTTTTCGCGCTTCACCGCTTCCTTCTCGATCTTCAGCTGGATCAGCCGGCGTTCCAGCTTGTCCATCACCTCCGGTTTGCTGTCGATCTCGATCTTGATCTTCGAGGCGGCTTCGTCGATCAGGTCGATCGCCTTGTCCGGCAGGAAGCGGTCGGTGATGTAGCGGTGCGACAGCTCGGCCGCCGCAATGATCGCCGGGTCGGTGATCTCCACCTTGTGATGCAGCTCGTACTTGTCCTGCAGGCCGCGCAGGATCGCGATCGTCGCCTCCACGGTCGGTTCGTCGACCAGGATCTTCTGGAAGCGGCGCTCCAGTGCGGCATCCTTTTCGATGTACTTGCGATATTCGTCGAGCGTGGTGGCGCCCACGCAGTGCAGCTCGCCGCGCGCCAGCGCCGGTTTCAGCATGTTGCCGGCATCCATTGCGCCCTCGGCCTTGCCGGCCCCGACCATCGTGTGCAGCTCGTCGATGAAGACGATCGTCTGGCCTTCATCCTTGGCCAGTTCGTTCAGCACGGATTTCAGCCGTTCCTCGAATTCGCCGCGGTACTTGGCGCCGGCCAGCAGTGCCGCCATGTCCAGCGACAGCACGCGCTTGCCGCGCAGCGAATCGGGCACCTCGTTGTTGACGATGCGCTGGGCCAGGCCCTCGACGATCGCCGTCTTGCCCACGCCCGGCTCGCCGATCAGCACCGGGTTGTTCTTGGTGCGGCGCTGCAGCACCTGGATCGCGCGGCGGATCTCGTCGTCACGGCCGATCACCGGGTCGAGCTTGCCTTGGCGCGCCCGCTCGGTAAGGTCCATCGTGTATTTTTTCAGCGATTCGCGCTGGCCTTCGGCTTCCTGCGAATCGACCTTGCCGCCGCCGCGCACGGCATCGATCGCCGATTCCAGCGCCTTGCGCGACAGGCCGCTTTCCTTGGCCAGCTTGCCGGCATCGGACTTGTCGTCCGCCAGCGCCAGCAGCACCATTTCGCTGGACACGAACTGGTCGCCGCGCTTTTGCGCTTCGCGGTCGGCAAGGTTCAGCATGTTGACGAATTCGCGGCTGACCTGCACATTGCCGCCGGTGCCGGACACCTTCGGCAGCCGCTCGGCCGAGCTTTTCAGCGCGGCAGCCAGGCCGCCCACGTTGACGCCGGCGCGCTGCAGCAGCGAGCGGGCGCTGCCGTCGTCCTGGTTCAGCAGGGCCGTCAGCAGGTGGACCGGTTCGATATAGGGATTGTCATTGCCGACGGCCAGGCTCTGGGCATCGGCAAGTGCTTCCTGCAGTTTTGTGGTGAGTTTATCTTGACGCATGATGCTTGGCTCCTGGTTTTATCTTCCAATAAAATGCGGATGCGCAAGCGCTATTTCAAGCACTACTATTTCAAGCAGTACTTTTTGCAGGCACGACCTTCGGGCGGGATCACCCTGCAACCGGCGTGGCGCCCTGCCACTTGCCCAGGGCCGCGTCGTCGCTCACGCGCGCATCGACCCAGCGCGCGCCCTGCGGCGTCTCTTCTTTCTTCCAGAACGGTGCCTCGGTCTTCAGGTAGTCGATGATGAATTCGCAGGCGGCGAACGCTTCGCCGCGGTGGGCGGACGTGACCGCCACCAGCACGATCTGGTCGCGCGGCAGCAGCGGACCCACGCGGTGGATCACCAGCGCGTCATGGATCGGCCAGCGTGCGGCGGCCTGGTCGATGATGCGGTCGATCGACTCTTCCGTCATGCCCGGATAATGCTCGAGTTCCATGGCCGAGACCTGCGCGCCATCGTTCAGGTCGCGCACCGTGCCGACGAAGGTGACCACCGCACCGGTCTTCGTGTTACCGGCGCGCAGTTGCGCCACTTCCGTGGAGAGATCGAAATCCTCCTGCTGCACGCGCACCCGCGCCAGCCGGCCGCCGGGCATTTGCCGCTGCGTTTGCGCCATTATCGGCCCTCCACGCCGCCGCGGCGGAACAACGTTTCGATACGGCTGGCCGTGCGCTCGTCGACCAGCGCCGGCATGGCCGCCAGCGCCAGGAACGGTGCCGCCTGCGCGCCACCATTGCCGGCCTTCGGCCCGGACTTCAGCGAATCCTGCAGCACTTCGACCTGCATCTTCAGGCGGTCGCGCGCGAACTCGGCCCCGCTGTCGATGCCGGCCACGATCTCGAGCCGCAGCACTTCGGCCAGCAGGCGGGAACGGTTCGCTTCCAGCGTGGCGGCATAGGCGCCGCGCTGTGCGGCTTCCGCGGCGGCAGCCTGCAGCGCGGCATTGAAACGGCCGTGCAGCGTGCGCTCGTAGTCCGCCGGCAGCGGCGGCAAGGCCGCCCAGCGGCTGTCCCAGTCACCCCCGTCCACCGGGCCCGGCGCGGCCACGGCGTTTTCCAGCGCCTGGACCAGGCGCAGCTTGTCGCGCAAGGCGTTGGCCTGCGCGGCGCCGGCGCGCTTGCGGATCGCATCGGCCTCGCCCTGCAGCCTGGCGACGGCGGCGCGGTAACGTGTTTCGATGCGCGCCTCCGCCGCGCGCGGCACCACGCCGCTCGCATGCCATGCCGTGGCCGCATCACGCAGTGCCTTGCCGATCGCCGCCTGCCGCGCCTTGTCGTCGCCTTCGGCAGTGAACCCTTCCAGCCCGGCGCAGATCGCTTCACGCGCATGCAGGTGCGACTTGCGCTCGTGATCGGCCGCGTGGGCCGATTCCTTGCGCCTGGCAAAGATCGTGTCGCAGGCGGTGCGGAACTTCTGCCACAGCGCCTGCTCCTGGCGGCGCTCCAGCGGCAGCGCCTTGGCATGGCCCTGCCATGCTTCCTGCAGGCCGCGCAGCGTGTCCACCGTGTGGCGCTCGGCCGGATCGAGCTTGTAGACTTCCTCGATCAGCTGCTCGCGCCGCGCCACCTCGATGCGGCGCTGCTCCTCGAGCGGCGCCATCAGGGTGTCCATCGCCTTGCCGAAGGCGGTATCGAGCCGCTTCTTGTCCTTGCGGTCGATCGTGCCCAGCCGGCTCCAGGCCTGCCGCAGGCGTTGCGACGACGACGCCAGGCTGCGCCAGTCCTCGCGTGCGGCCGGCGAATCGGCCACCAGCGCGGTGACTTCGTCGACCAGCGCCTGTGCCTTGGCCGCGCTGGCGTGCCGCTCGTCGGCCAGGTGGCGGAAGTGCGCCGCGGCCGGCGCGTAGGCGGCGGTGCAGGCGGCGTCGAATTTCTCCCACAGGCTCTTGGGCGCGGCACCGGAGACGCTGTCCAGCGACTTCCAGCGCTCGCGCATGGCACTGACCTTTTTCGCCAGCTCGCTCATCGCCAGGTTCTGCGCCGGCAGTTCCTCGACGGCATGTACCAGTTCCTCGCGCGAGACGTTGCCGCCCCAGCGCGCCCAGGCCGCCAGCCGCTTGTAGTCGGCGCGCACGTGCGCCAGCCGCTCGGATTGCTGGGCGGTCAGGCGGCCCGTCCTGGTTTCCTTCAACGTCTTGTCAAGCTCGGCGGCCGTGTGCAGCTGGCCCTGGGCCAGGGCCGCTTCCATCGCGTCGACCAGTGCCATGAAGCGTTCGTTGGCTTCCCGGTCGGCAGGCGTGATCTTCTTTTCCTTGGGTGGCCGGGCCGGCGCAGGCTGCGCATCGTGGCCGGGC
>DASVVD010000106.1:0-5111 GCA_036386715.1 Pseudoduganella sp. | reverse complement strand
ACGAAATGATCGCCGATCCGGAACAGAAGATCGGCCGTCCACGCCAGCTGTTCGTCGGCTCCGCCGCGCGCGACGTGCCGGTGCTGAAGGATCGCAAGTAAGCCATTGACGTTTCGGCGTTGAACTGGAAAGCGGGCCTCGGCCCGCTTTTTTTTCGCCCTGATTTTCCGTTTCCGCTACTGGCGGCGGAAACGATCCCGTTCAGCGCGCCCAGTAATCCACCACCAGCGAACGTTCCAGGCAGGTGCCGAGCGTGTCGACAAAGCGCTGGTGCGCCGGATGGTTCAGGTAGGTGTCGCGATCCTGCGCAGTGGCGAACGTCAGCGCGAAGCAGTGGGTGAAGCCGTCGTTCAACCCTTCGGGGCTGACATTGGTGCCCGCTTCGTAGGCGACGATGCCGGGAATGGCGGCGGGCAGGGCGGCGAAGCCGGCGACGACGGCGTCGACCGCTTCGGCAGGGGCATCGTTCTTGAATGAAAACAGCACGACGTGGCGCAGGACCGGAGTAGCGTTGGCGGGCATGGGGAATGAGAAGGAATGTAAAGGTTACAGTATCGTATATCGCGCGTTGATTGCGTCGCGCTAATGCACCGCCAGCCACTGCTCCAGCGCCGGCCCCGTCATCGGCTGGCTGATGTAGTTGCCCTGCACGCTGTTGCAGCCGTTGGCCGCCAGGAAGTCATGCTGGTCGCGGGTTTCCACGCCGGTGGCCACCACGCGGATATTCAGGTTGTGGCCGATATCGAGCATGGTTTTCGCGAGCGCGCTGCCGCCGGGCAGGGCATCGATTTCCTGCACGCGCTGGCGGGTCAGCTTGAGCTGGCTGACGGACAGTTGGCGCAGGCACGACAGGTTGTTCATGCCGGCGCCGAATTCGTCCACGGAAATGCGGATGCCCAGTTCCTGCAATCCATTTGCCAGCCGCGTCGCCTGGACCGGGTTGTTCATCAGCTGCTCCTCGCGCATCTCCAGCGTCAGGCTGGCCGGGTTCACGCCGTGGTGCGCGACGCGTTTCGCCAGGTAGGGCAGGTAGTCGCGCTGCGAGAATTCGCGGCTCGACGTGTTGACGCAGATCGGGATGTCCGCGAAGCCCAGTTCGGCCAGCCGGCGCAGCATGGCGCACACGTCGTCCAGCACGCGCCGGCCGAGCGGCACGATCAGGCCGTTTTCCTCGGCATCGGGCAGGAAATCGGCCGGCAGCAGCTCGCCCCGCTGGGGGTGGCGCCAGCGCAGCAGCGCCTCGACGCCGAGGATCTTGCCGGTATCGACGGCCACGTTTGGCTGGAACAGCAAGTACAGGTCGTCGCGATCGAGCGCCTCGCGCAGCGCCTGTTCCATTTGCTGCCGGGCCGCCGAGCTGTCGGCCATCTCGGCCGAATAGAAGTGCACCGCGTCCGGCCCGCCATGCTTGCCCTGGTACATTGCCGTGTCGGCCGCGTGCAGCAGGTCGCCGGCGCTGCGGCCATCGTCCGGCCAGACCGCCACGCCCATGCTGGCGCCGACCGACAGCGGGCGGCCGTCGATCTCCATCTCGGGCGCCATGCGGCGCCGTATCCGCTCGATCATGCGCAGTGTGTAGCGCAGCGACGGCTGCGCCGCCAGCACCAGCACGAATTCGTCGCCGCCGAGGCGGGCCACCGTGTCCGATTCGCGCACCGCCGACTGGAGGCGCTGGGCGACCTGCTTGAGCACCATGTCGCCCGCCGAGTGCCCCATCGTGTCGTTGATTTCCTTGAACTTGTTCAGGTCCATCAGCACGACCGCCACTTTTTCGTTCGCGCGCAGGGCCGCCTGCAGGGCGTGTTCGAGCCGGTCGCGCAGCAGCAGGCGGTTGGCCAGGCCTGTGAGGGGATCATGCGTGACGAGGTGTTCGAGCTGGGTGGTGCGCTGTTTCAGCGCGGTGATATCTTCGATGATGCCGATGAAGTGGGTGACACGTCCCGCCTTGTCGCGCACCGGCGTCACCGTCAGGTGGTTCCAGAACAGTTCGCCACTCTTTCGCTTGTTGCGGAACACCACGGTGGCGGGGCGTTCCGCTGCGATGGCGTTGGCGAGCTGGAGGCGCAGGTCATCGTCCATGCCGGGTGCCGCCATGAAGCGCGAATCGTGGCTGATCGCTTCCGCGGCCGTGTAGCCGCTGATGCGCTCGAACGCGGGGTTCACGTACTCGATCGGATTGTCACGCCCTTCGTGGCGGGTAATGACGATGCCATTGCTGGCCGCCATCAGCGCGCGGCTGAACAGGTCGAGCCGGCCGCGCTGATGATAGTGCTGGGTGAGGTCGATGCCCATGCCGAACAGGCAGCGCCCGTCGCCGGCGATCAACATGCGCGACCCGGCAAGAAGATAAGGCGTGGTTCCGCCATGGCCATTGCGCAGCGGCATCTCGATCTGGATCCGTTCGTCGGACTCGAACGCGTTGCAAAAGCCGCGCATCACGGCCTTGCGGTCTTCCGGTTCGAACAGTTCGAGCATGTGGATGGCGCCCAGGCGTTCCGCCGACAGGCCCGTGGCCTGTTCCAGCTGCCGGTTCCACAGCACGAAGTGACCGGATTCGTCCAGGACATAAAACGCTCCGGCCAGCAGGTCGATGACCTCCCGCAACGGCAAGCTGCCGACCAGGCTGGCCACGCTGTTCATCATGTCGCTCCCGTATCTTGTGATGTCTGGCACCGGCATGCAGCGGCTCATGGCCCGCAACCAGGCTCGTGTTGGTTCATTAATGCATGGAAGAAGTGTGGGCGAAAAGACAAAAAGGTGACGCGCGGTTGCGATCCGTGGATGAGCAAGAGTTTTACCCCGCCGGCCCGTCCTGCTCTTCGTCCAGCAGGGCGGAAATTTCGGCGCGTTCGCGGGCGCTGACATGGCCGCCGCGCAGCGCGGCCAGCACCAGCGCCTTGCCGGAGCCGGCGAATGCCTTCTGGATCAGGTCCTTCAGCAGGCTGGTCTGCATGGAATCCTGCGCCTGCGCCGGCGCATAGACATGGGCGCGGGCACTTTCGTCGCGCGTGACCAGGCCCTTGCCGTGCATGACCTGCAGCAGTCGCAGCACGTTGGCATAGGTGAGGTCGGGGCGCGCGCCGAGTGCGGCCGCATGCACGCCCTTCGCGGTGGCCGGGCCCAGCTGATATAGCAGCCGCAGCATTTCCAGTTCGGCGGGCGTGGGTTTCGGTGGCGTGCTCATGGCGGTCATCCTGGAAGAAGTCGGAAGTAGAATAAATGATCTAGAAAGGAATGTCTATCCGTGGTCATGCCGCCGCTCTTACCACCCGTGGCGCTTCTGCCGCGTCGGCAGGGGACGGCACTGGCCAGGGGGAGAAGTGTCCAATTAAGTCAATGATGGTTGTTGCACTTCAATGCAGCGTGCTATGCTTAGTGGCTATTTATGGACGCTCGGTGGCAAATTGTCTTTCGGGCAACCAAAGAGTCCTTCCCCCACAACTTGATGTGCGATCCGCTAACCGGTCAGGCCGTGTCGCGGAAGGTTAGTTAACCCGCCCCATACTCGCGAAGCGCGAAGAAAGGTGAGCAAGAATGATGCAGCAGCAGACGTCCAACTCCTATCTGTTTGGTGGGAATGCGCCGTACGTAGAGGAACTCTACGAAGCGTACCTGGAAAACCCCGGTTCCGTGCCCGATAACTGGCGCGCCTATTTCGACTCGATGCAGCACGTGCCTGCCGTCGACGGTTCGAACAAGCCCGACGTCAATCACTCCTCCGTGATCGCCTCGTTTGCCGAACGCGCCAAGGCCGGCCCGATCCGCAACGTGGTGGCTTCCGGCGACCCGGAAATGGGCCGCAAGCGCGTGGCCGCCACCCAGCTGATCGCCGCCTACCGCTACCTGGGTTCGCGCTGGGCCAACCTGGACCCGCTGCAGCGCCAGGAGCGCCCGGCGATCCCGGAACTGGATCCGGCCTCGTACGGCTTCTCCGATGCGGACATGGATACCGTGTTCAACATCAGCAACACCTATTTCGGCCCGGAAACCGCATCGCTGCGCGACCTGCTGAACTACCTGCGCGAAACGTACACCCGTTCGATCGGCGCGGAGTTCATGTACATCTCCGACCCGGCGGAAAAGCGCTGGCTGCAGGAACGCCTGGAGTCGATCCGCTCGACGCCGAACTTCACGGCCGAAAAGAAAAAGCACATCCTGGAACGCCTGACGGCCGCCGAAGGCCTCGAGCGTTACCTGCACACCAAGTACGTGGGCCAGAAGCGCTTCTCGCTCGAAGGCGGCGAGAGCTTCATCGCCTCGATGGACGAACTGATCCAGCAGGCCGGCGCCAAGGGCGTCCAGGAGATCGTGATCGGCATGGCCCACCGCGGCCGCCTGAACGTGCTGGTCAACTCCCTGGGCAAGATGCCGCGCGACCTGTTCGCCGAGTTCGACCACACCGCCAAGGAAGACCTGCCGGCCGGTGACGTCAAGTACCACCAGGGCTTCAGCTCGGACGTGACCACGCCCGGTGGCCCGGTGCACTTGTCGCTGGCGTTCAACCCGTCGCACCTGGAGATCGTCAATCCGGTGGTCGAAGGCTCGGTGCGGGCCCGGATGGACCGCCGCGCCGACCCGCAGGGCAAGCAGGTGCTGCCGGTGCTGGTGCACGGCGACGCTGCCTTTGCCGGGCAGGGCGTGGTGATGGAGACCCTGGCACTGGCGGAAACGCGCGGCTACTTCACCGGCGGCACCGTGCATATCGTGATCAACAACCAGATCGGCTTCACCACCAGCGATCCCCGCGACAGCCGCTCCACGCTGTACTGCACCGACGTGGTCAAGATGATCGAGGCGCCGGTGCTGCATGTGAACGGCGACGATCCGGAGGCGGTGGTGCTGGCCACGCAGTTGGCCCTGGAGTACCGGATGGAGTTCAGCAAGGACGTGGTGGTGGACATCGTCTGCTTCCGCAAGCTGGGCCACAACGAGCAGGACACGCCCTCGCTCACCCAGCCGCTGATGTACAAGAAGATCGCGGCCCACCCCGGCACGCGCAAGCTGTACGCCGACAAGCTGGGCGCACAGGGCCTGGGCGAATCGCTCGGCGACGACATGGTCAAGGCGTACCGCGCCGCGATGGACGCGGGCAAGCACACCGTCGATCCGGT
>DASVVD010000105.1:0-5815 GCA_036386715.1 Pseudoduganella sp. | reverse complement strand
AACCTGATCCCGCACACGATCCAGATGACGACCCTGAAGCACTTGCGGGTCGAATCAAAGGTCAACCTGGAGATTGACCTGATCGCCCGCTATGTCGAGCGCATGCTGTCGGCCGGCCGATAGCGTCGAGTCGCAGCCTTCATCTTATTGGCTGGCAGGAGCCGCGCTGGACGATTGCGAGTGGTATTACCAACCACGCGCAGATCGCCAAAGACGCGTTCGCGACATTGGTACTCATGCTGGTCGAAGGCCAATCCCGCATCTGCTCCGGCAATCGCGCTTCTTCCTTGAAAGTACCGCACATCGAGGGAGCCGATTCAAATCAACGGCTCCGCATGACGGTTCGAGGCGCACCGCGCCGCTGCCTGCTTGTCTGCTGCGCGTTGTTCACGTAAATCACGCTCACGACAGAAAGCAGCAACGTACCCTGCGCCGGTACGCATGCCCTTGCGCCACATCCCGTCCGTCCATACACCACGCCAACCTGTCGAGCAACCTGGGTTGCCAGCTCAGATCGGTGCCTACCGGCGAGCATCCGGCCCTGTCATCACTTGAATGATCCGGGAGAGATTTCTCTTGGGCGAAACAGGGGAGATACATAAGAGGCATGCATATTGAACAGTGACAGCATTAGTGAGGATTGTTGCTGATTTGCAACGTATCGATTGTCATTTAGATCTTGTGGAAAATGATGCTTTACGGAAATATAATATTCCTATAAGGTTTGAATTCGAATATTTATATCGCCTTTGCCGTCATGTCCAAAACCTTCAATTCCACATTGCTCGCACTGGTTTTTGCTCTTCCCTTGTTGTCCGGCTGCAATAAGAAAAATGAAACCGTGCCGGTCAGCGCTGCCGAAACCGGTCCGGCTGCCCCTGAAGCGCCAGCGGCTCCGGAGCCTGTAACGGCAACTGGTGAAGGTGCGCAAATTCAAGCGCAGGCGCAACCGGCAACGGGCACTCCTGCCAATTCGACATTAGCCCCAGCGCCTGCGGTCCGCGCCAGCATTGGTCCTGGCGGCATAGAAGCCAGCGCCGGCGACGTCTCAGTCAAACTGCCGAACTGATCCAGTCCAGTATTTCCTACCTTCTCGCAGAACAAAACATGAAGAAAAACCTTATTGCCTCGGCACTTTTGGTGTTTGGGCTTGGCACGGCATACGCAGAGCCTCTATCCGCTAACGGCTCGATCGAAGTCAGCGTCAAGGCAAGCGGCGACCTGATCAAGGCGCGTCGCGTGGCGCGGGAGCAGGCCGAGAACGATGCTGTGCTGCGCCTGCTCAAGCTCAAGCTCGGTGCTGATACTTCCAGCATCAAGGTCAAGGATGCGCTGGTCGACCTGCGCAAGCAGCTTACCGACAACATGAAAACCAGTTTCAATGCCGAAGGCGACGTACTGACGGCCAGGACGGTCCTCGAAGTCGATGCAGCCCAGTTCATGGACATGGCCCGCGTGCTCGGCATCACCTCGACCGGCTCGTCTGCCGGCGCCAAGGTGCTGTTCCTGATTGACGAATACTACGGGGTAGGCACCAGGCTCGACCCGTCGCAGCCGCTGGTGACCGAGATCGACTATTCGCACGACAAGAGCTCGATGTCCGATCACACCGCGACCAGTGCCGGCGCCAGGAGCGCATCGAGCAGCTCGGCCAGCGCCCAGAAATCCAGCTTCGCGGCAGCATCGTCGGACAAGTCAGCGTTCGCGGCAAGTTCTTCGTCGGCCGTTGCGGGGCGTGACAAGTCCTCGTTTGCAGGTTCCGACAAGCAGTCCTTCTCGGGTTCGGACCGCGGCTCGGCAGCCCTGCGGGACGGCTACGGTGGCGCGGCTGCGGGCGCGCGCAGCACCGACGTCGCTGGTGCCCGAGACACCCGCGTGGCAGGCTCGAGCGACGCCAGCTTTGCGGCATCCCAGAAGTCGGCCGCAGCGGGCAGCTCGTCGTCACAGGCAGCAGTGAGCGCCTCGTCGTCCAGCGCCAGTGCCGCGAAATCGGCAAGCGCGTCGAGCTTTGCGACGCGCCAGAATGCAGTCGAGAAGCAGAACGACGTGGTGAACCTCAAGGTGCGCCAGGTATTCCCGGGCATTGACAATGCCAAGCCATCGGATGATTCGGCGGCGATGATCAGCCAGAAACTGCAACAGGTGGTCAAGGAATACAGCATCTCGTTCACGGACGAGAAGGACTTCCGTATCGAAAATGGCCGCCGCCTGACCAACGCCGAGATCGCGCGCCAGCAGAAGTTCGACCTGTATCTCCACAAGGCCGCCCAGGGCACCTACAAGGCCAAGTACCTGGTCTATGGCACCGCTGTGATGAACTCGGAAGGCACCACGCCAAGCGGGCAGGTCTCCTGCGCCGGCCAACTGATGCTGACCTCGTCCGACGTCGACACGGGCGACGGCTTCATCTCCGGCACCATCGTCAAGCGCGCATCGGGTTCGTCCGACCAGAACTGCCGTGCCAATCTGTCCGAAGCGATGGCGCGCGCATTGGCCGACAACGTCGGCACCAATGCACAACGCGAATTGCAGGTGGCGGCAACCCGTGGGCGCACCTATGTAGTGGCGCTCTACAGTGACTCGCGCGTCCCAGCCAAGCTGCGCCGCGATTTCTCCGCCAGGATCAAAAGTGCCGAAGGCGTGGTCGAAGTGCTGGCCGACGATAACGCATCCGAAGGCTTGCGCCGCTGGACCGTGGTGGCCAAGGGTAATTTCGCCGAGACGGTCGAAGATTTGATCGATGAGATTGCCGAGTCCGATGGGTCTGCTTACAAGAACGCACGTTTCGAGCAGCGCGGCAACCGGATGGTGTTCTGCGTCGAGGGCAAGTGCCCGGTGGAGATCTGATGCGCAAACTGGCATGCGGTGTGGCTGCGGTATGCTCGCTGGCGCTGAGCGCCAGCGCGTTTGGCGCGCAGTTCTACCTCTTCCCTGTCAAGGAAATCGAAGGCGTCTCCAAGGAGGCACGCGACAAATACAAGCTTGTCGACCAGAAGCTCATGGCCAGGCTGTTCGATGGCGACGCCGGCAAGCAGGCCCAGCGCCAACTGATCGACCAGTTCGTCGCACGCCTGAATGCCGCCTACCCGGAGTCCCTGGTACATCCGCGCCAGGTGGCTGACGTGAAGACAGGCGGGGCGCACAAATTCATCAACGACGACAACCTGCAGTGCAAGGCGTCGCCTTCCGTTGCCGTCGGCGACACCTATGCGGTCATGCTGGGGATTACCCGCGCCTCCGTCTATGAGGTGCCCAAGGGGGCGAACATCGATGTCCTGATCCCGATGACCTTGAACCTGCAGTTCGTACGCCCGAGTCTCGGCAAGGTGGTCTACACGATCAGTGAAACGGTTTATTCGCCGTTCAGCCTGGGCCGCAAGGAATACGAGTCAGGCGCGTCCAACGCCGTGATCCGGGAGACCCTGATCCGCAACCTTGGCACCCAGGCGGCTAGTCTCGTTGCCAGCGCCCGCCAGGCGTTCGATCCGAAAGACGTGAGCATCAGGATCGTCGGGCGCGATGGCGACTTTTATGTCACCGACCGCGGCGCGGAAGCTGGCTTCGTCAAAGGCGAGCAAGTCGAGGCGCGCGATGCAGCGGGCAAGGAAGCTGTCTTCGACGTGCTGTACGCCGATACCGGCTACGCCGTCATCAAAGTCGCGGCCGGTACTGCTTCGGTAGGCGGCAGCCTGAAGTTCATTTTCGAAAGCGCAGCCGACGCCAGCGCCAAGCCGCGCATCATGCCGGTTGTCTCCCAGGATGGCGACGACACCTGGGCCAGCTCCGTGGCAGCGCTGTTCGAGAAGGATATCGGGTTCAAGGCATCCTTCCAGATGGCGCCAGTGGACGTGAACTTCGTCCAGACCAAAGAACTGCTCACCCGGTCGGCGAATTGCGTGACCTGGCAGAAGATCGCCGGCATGGCCGAGGCAACCGGCTCGCCCAAAGAGGCACCTGATTACTTCCTGCGCTTTACGCCGACGGTCAGCCCGTCCGTGATCCTGGCTGGCGCTGGCGGTACCAGGACCGAGGAGATGTTCCGCACCCTGGTGACGGCGCAAGTGGTCGATCGCCACGGACGCGTCATCTACTCGGGGCTGGGCGACGACGACTACACCATCAAGCGGGTCGACGGCGAAGGCCTGGGCCTGGCACAGGCGAAGGAAGTTTCGCTCAAGAACGCCACCACCAAGCTGGCGCAGAACTTCCTCGCGAACGTGCGCTTTGCTCCACACGACCATAAGGTCGAACGTGTGGACAAGGAGAAGGTCTGGGTGAGTGGGCTGTCCGGTATGCCGATCGGCGGCAAGGCGGCATTCGACATCCTTCACCCGCTCGACGTAAAAGTGGGTGGCAAGCCTGCCCTGCTTGACCTGGAGGCAGGCAATGGCACCGGCGGCGTTGTAGCCGAGGGAGATCTTGTCGGGTTCCCGTACGCTGCCGTCAACCCGGCGCTGCCGCGCCCGCGAAGCGGCGACCTGCTACGCCTTTTCACCGAGGTCCCGCCGAACGCGACACGGGTGATTGATTGCGACGAGCCGGTGTATGTCGGCAAGGATAACCTGGTCGATGTCAGTTACTTTTCGCCACTGGTGCGCCATGCGCAGTATCAGTCGAAGAAGTTCACCTCCTATGTCGGTGACCAGAAGTTTTATGTGCAGGCCAATACCCTGCTGAGCCTCGGTTTGTTCGACGCGAAAATCGAGCGTCCGATGGTCGAAATGTGCAGCCAGCCAGGCTACACGATTCGCGAGGTGGCAGCGCCCCAGTGCGACGAGTCGCAAAGCTGCAAGGTAACTGTACAGACCGGGATGCTGGCGCACATGAAAAAGGATGGCCAGGTGCAAAAGACCTTTGTTTCGGGGCTCCGAACGGATTTCAGCGGCGTTCCGTCGCTGGGCAAAAGTGCTTTCTACGGATATAGAGGGCTGGGAAATGGTTTGTCCATGCAGGCAGACCTGATCAATAAAATGAACGCAAATTAGGGAATAAAATGAAATTGATTCGCAAAGCAATCGTCGTTGCCGCCTGCCTGATGGCTGCTGGCGTTGCCAATGCTCAACTGGGCGGTCTGGGTTCCATGCTGGGCGGTGCCAAACCTGGCGTCGCCACCGGTGGCGACATCGGTGCCGACGTCGGAACCTTCGTCGCGAAGAGTGCGGTGCTGGGCGAGCTGACTGGCCAGTCGGTCACGGCGATCAATGCCGCATTCGCCAGCGACCAGGAAATCGAAGGCAAGCGTGCCAAGCTCGCCGACATCAGGAAGATCACCGATCCTGCCGAGAAAGCCGCCAAGTTCGCCGAGCTTTACAAGTCGGAGCAAGCGGCAGCCCAGACCCTGCTGGACTCGGGTGAGATGGAAAAGCGTATTGGCTCGCTGAGCAGCGAGAAGAAAAAGTTGATCGGCCAATCGCTGCTCAACTTCGGCATTGGTGGCCTGCAGGCTGTCGACCTGACCAGGATTGGCCAGTCCTTGATCGCGAAAGCTGGTGCAAACCCGATGAGTCTGCCGAAAGTCGTGCCTGTGAAGGACACGCTGCCGATGTTGGGCAAGGTCGTGAGCGATTCCGGTTCGTTCCTGGCTGGCGTCATCAAGGTCGCCAAAGGCGCCAACATTTCGGTGCAGCCGGCGACGGCGTCCTCGAAAGCTGCTGACTTCACCTTCTAAGAAAAGTAGACGAATTTGAAGCCCACCATGGCATGCTTGAAGTACGCGTGAACAGCATGTCATGGAACTGATTCGCCACGTCAATTGTTGACATTCCCAAGCCATGCTTGCGGCCATGTGGTACCGAGTGCCAGCGACAGTTCTTGG
>DASVVD010000104.1:0-1867 GCA_036386715.1 Pseudoduganella sp. | reverse complement strand
CGCGCCGGCGTCACCTTCAAGTACGGTCCGACCGGCCCGGTCGGCCTGCTGACCGGCAAGAAGGTTTATGTCGCCCTGACGCGCGGCGGCATGCACAAGGACGCGCCATCCGATGTCCAGCTGCCGCACCTGAAGACCTTCCTCGGCTTCCTGGGCCTGACCGATGTGCAGTTCGTGTACTCGGAAGGCCATGGCATGGGGGCCGACGCCGTGGCCCGTGCCCGCGCCGAAGCGGACGAACAGATCAACGCCGTCCTCGTATAAATTCTGAGCAGTCAACCAGCACCAGGAGAACAGCCATGAGCAACACCGCAGACAGTGTCAGCCGCGCCCGTACCGTCGAGCGCGTGATCCAGGGCCAGGCCGTTATGGATGGCGCCGGCGTGAAGATCAACCGTGTGCTGACCCAGCCGCTGCAGCGCCGCCTCGACCCGTTCCTGATGCTGGACAATTTTGGCTCGGAAGAAGCCAGCGACTACCTCGCCGGCTTCCCGAACCACCCCCACCGCGGCTTCGAGACCGTGACCTACATGCTCGAAGGCCGCATGCGCCACCGCGACAGCGCCGGCAACGAAGGCCTGCTGGAAAACGGCGGCGTGCAGTGGATGACGGCCGGGCGCGGCGTGATCCATTCCGAAATGCCCGAGCAGGAAGAAGGCCTGATGGAAGGCTTCCAGCTGTGGCTGAACCTGCCTGCAAAAGACAAGCTCATGCAGCCCTGGTACAAGGACTTCAAGGCAGCCGAGATCCCGTCGTTCACCACGGCCGAAGGCGCACTGGTGCGTGTGATCGCCGGCAACAGCCACGGCGTGGCGGGCGCCGTGCAGCGCCAAGGCACGGAACCGCTGTACCTGGATATCGAACTGCCCGCCGGCGCCACGTTCACCCAGGCGCTGCCGGCCGGCCACAACGCATTCCTGTATCCATACCGCGGCAGCGTGACGGTGGCCGGCAAGGCGGTGGCGGAGCGCAGCATGGCGATCCTGGCCAACGATGCGCAGGCGGACGGCGTCGTCGTCGGCACCACCGCGGCGGCGCGCTTCATCCTGATCGCCGGACGTCCGCTGAACGAGCCGATCGCGCAATACGGCCCGTTCGTGATGAACACGCAGCAGGAAATCGTCCAGGCGGTCGAGGACTTCCGCGCCGGCCGGCTGGGCGAAGAGTCCCACGGTTCAGCCAACTGAGCGGCCAGCCGAGCAGCCAGCCGAGCCGGTAGCCTGCATCGACCGGCGCGGTCGCGCTAGAATGCGCGCATGACCACGCTGATCGACCTGTTCAAACGGCTGAGCCGGGCCCTCGGGCTCGACACGGCCGACGCCTTCCCTCCCGGCCACATCCATGCGCGCACGCGCTGGAACGCGGCCTATTTCGACATCGCCTCCGACGTCAAGCCCGACGACATGGAGCGCCGCATCTGCGAGGCGGTCGCCAACACCCCGCTGGTGTTTGCCCACATCACCAACCCCACGCCGCGCATGCAGCGCGCGCTGTTCGGCGTGCTGGAGCAGCGCCTGCGCCTGAATCACCAGCGCGAGGCGGCGCAACTGGCCGCGCTGCTGATCGGCGCCTACCGCAGCCCCCATATCGTGGAAGCGATGCCGGGCCTGAAAGCGCTCATCGCCGCCACTGCGCACGACGAAGCGCCGGCCCGGGTCCGTGCCGTGCTCGACTTCATGGCCGACCGCGATGCGCCGTTCGATGTGATCGACATGCATTGAAGTGGGCGCTGTCACCGGAGGTCGTTGGAAGCGCTCCCGTATCGCAGGCCCGGGCCAGCCTTTCAGTAGCACCTCGCGCCAAGGGCAACTCTCAGCAAGTCCAGCGGTGCAGCGATCCGATTGCCCTCCAGCGCATGACGCCAGCC
>DASVVD010000103.1:0-2441 GCA_036386715.1 Pseudoduganella sp. | reverse complement strand
CCCTCGGTCGGCTCGTCGAGGATGATCAGCCCGGGTTTCTGCAGCATGGCCCGCGCGATCGCCAGCTGCTGCTGCTGCCCGCCCGACAGGTCGCCGCCGCGCCGGTGCTTCATTTCCTTCAGCACCGGGAACAGCTCATAGACCTCGCCGCTGATGGTGGCGGCCTCGCGCGACGACAGCGTGGCCATGCCCATCGTCAGGTTTTCCTCGACGGTGAGGCGGGCGAAGATTTCGCGGCCCTGCGGCACGTAGGCAATGCCGGCCCTGGCACGCTGGTGCGGTTTCAGTTTGGTGATATCGCGGCCGTTCCACATGACCTTGCCGCGGGCGACCGGCAGCACGCCCATCAGGCACTTCAGCAAGGTGGTCTTGCCCACGCCGTTGCGGCCCAGCAGCGCCATGCACTGGCCCTTTTCCACCGCCAGCGACACGCCGCGCAGCGTGTGCGACGAACCGTAGTACTGGTTTACACCTTCGACTTGCAGCATATGGTTTCCTGTCGTTCAGCTTGTCGTTGAGCTAGTAGTTCAGCTTGTCCTGGCGGCTTACCGGCCCAGATACACGTCGATCACCCGCTCGTCCGCCTGCACCTGGTCCATGCGGCCTTCGGCCAGCACCGAACCTTCGTGCAGCACCGTGACCTTGCCCTGCTGCGCGATCTCGGTGACGAAACCCATGTCGTGTTCGACCACCATGATCGAATGCTTGCCGCGCAGTTCGTTCAGCAGTTCCGCCGTGCGCGCCGTTTCCGCGTCGGACATGCCGGCCACCGGCTCGTCGAGCAGGATCAGCTGCGGCTCCTGCATCAGCAGCATGCCGATCTCCAGCCATTGCTTCTGGCCATGCGACAGCAGGCCGGCCAGCCGGTCCTCCTGGCCGTTCAGCCGGATCTGCCGCAAAATGGCATCGATCTTGTCTTCCTGTTCGGAGCTGAGGCGGGCGAACAGCGTGGGGCGCACCCGCTTGTCCATCTTCATCGCCATTTCCAGGTTTTCAAAGACCGTGTGCTGTTCGAACACCGTGGGCCGCTGGAACTTGCGGCCGATGCCGGCGTGGGCGATCTCGTACTCCGTCATCTTCGCCAGGTCGTAGTTCTGGCCGAAGAACGCGGTGCCGGAGGTGGGCCGGGTCTTGCCGGTGATGACATCCATCATCGTGGTCTTGCCGGCGCCGTTCGGGCCGATGATGCAGCGCAGTTCGCCCACCGAGATGTCGAGATTGAGCTTGTTGATGGCGCGGAAGCCGTCGAACGACACGGTGATGTCGCTCAGGTACAGGATCGCGCCGTGCGTGGTGTCGAGCCCTTCGCGTTTCAGCGCACTGGTTACCAATGTCATGCCGCCTCCCTTGATTTTTCCTCGGCCGGCGTTTCGGCCGGGGTCTTGCGCCCGATGTTTTTCACGTTGTCCAGCAGCCCCAGGATGCCCTTGCGCATGAACAGCGTGACCAGGATGAACAGCAGGCCGAGCGCGAACAGCCACAGGTCCGGGAACGAGGCGGTGAACCAGCTTTTCAGGCCGTTGACGGTGAAGGCGCCGATGATCGGGCCGATCAGCGTGCCGCGCCCGCCGATCGCCACCCACACCACCATCTCGATCGAGTTGGCGGCCGACATTTCCGACGGATTGATGATGCCCACCTGCGGCACGTACAGCGCGCCGGCGATCCCGCACAGCACGGCGGACAGCGTCCAGACGAACAGCTTGAACCACAGCGGGTCATAGCCGATGAACATCAGCCGCGACTCCGAATCGCGCACGCCCTGCAGCACGCGGCCCAGCCGTGACGTGACGATCCACCGGCACAGCAGTAGGGAGCCCGCCAGCAGCGCCAGCGTGACGATGTACAGCACGGCACGGGTGCCGGGCGCCGTGATGTCGAAGCCGAGGATGCGCTTGAAATCGGTGAAGCCGTTGTTGCCGCCGAAGCCAGTGTCGTTGCGGAAGAACAGCAGCATCGCCGCATAGGTGAGCGCCTGGGTGATGATGGAAAAGTACACGCCCTTGATCCGCGAGCGGAACGCGAAGTAGCCGAACACGAAGGCCAGCACGCCGGGCACCAGCACCACCAGCAGCATGCAGTACCAGAAGCTGTCCGTCATGGCCCAGTACCACGGGTATTCCTTCCAGTCGAGGAACACCATGAAGTCCGGCAGGTGGCTCTGGTAGACGCCGTCCCGGCCGATGGCGCGCATCAGGTACATGCCGTGCGCATAGGCGCCCAGCGCGAAGAACAGGCCGTGGCCCAGCGACAGGATGCCGGTATAGCCCCACACCAGGTCGAGCGCCAGCGCGGCCAGCGCGAAGCACATGAACTTGGCGACCAGGCTCATGGCATAGCCGGAGACGTGCAGCGCGTGGCCGGCCGGCAGCATCATGTTCAGCAGGGGCAGCATGGCCGCCACCACGGTGGCCGCGGCCAGCGCGGCCCATACGGGTTTC
>DASVVD010000102.1:0-1579 GCA_036386715.1 Pseudoduganella sp. | reverse complement strand
TCAGCACAGCGAGCGGACGAAGTCGGTGGCGAGCGGCAGCTTGCTGTCGACGAACAGGCGGCCGAGCACGCGGTTCCAGTAAGACTCGGAACCGTGGGCCATGCGCCATTCGTGCAGGCGCCGCGTGTAGAGCTGCAGGTCGTATTCCTCGGTGACGCCGATCGCGCCGTGCACGGCGTGCGCGATGGAAGCCGTCAGCTGGGCGGCCTCGCTGGCGCGCGCCTTGGCAACCGCGCAGGCAGTCAGCGCCGGGAGTTTTTCCTGTGTGGCGAACGCCGCTTCGGCCGCCATGCGGGCGGCGGCAACGTGTTCGGCCATCACGGCAAGCTGGTGCTGGATGGCCTGGAACTTGCCGATGGACTTGCCGAACTGCACCCGTTCGTTGGCGTACGTCATGGTCAGGTCGAAGCTGCGTTTCATGGCACCGGCGAGCAGGGCGGCATGCAGCAGCGCAGCCAGCGGCTGCAGTTGCGCCGCCTCGGCGCCGCCGCGCAGCACGCGTCCCGCGCCGGCCTGCCAGCGGAACGACGCGGCCAGGCTGCCATGCACTCCGGAAGGCAACTGGTGCGCCTCCGCAGCCGACAGCAGCACCAGGTCCTCGCCGACGGCGCCGATCACATGCGCGGCAACGCGCCCGCACGGCACTTGCTGCGCCTGCAGCGAGCCGTCGCCGGCGCGCGCCAGCGATGGCGCGAAGGTGACCAGGCCGTCGGGCAGGTCGTCGGGCGAGGCGACCAGCCGCCGCGCCGCCAGCGTCTGCGCCAGCGGGATCGGCACGGCGTAGGCGCCGCACAGCGCCACCACGTCGTGGAACTCCGGCCAGCCGGCGCCGCCGCCGCCCGCCTGTTCGGGCGCCAGCAGGCCGAAGAAGCCGGCTTCCTGCAATGCAGTGGTCAGCGGCTGTGCGCTGGCGCCGGTTTCGATGGCGCGCACGTCGGCCGGTGCGCAGTGGTGTTGGAGGATGCTTTCGATGGCTTCGGCGAACATGGTGTCGGGTCCTTCAACGCAGGCCGAGGCCGCGCGCGATCATGCCGCGCAGGATTTCGCGCGTGCCGCCACGCAGGGAAAAAGTCGGAGCCATCTGGCTCACGAAAGCGATGGTGCGCACCAGTTCCGCATCGGGCTGGCGCGTGGGATCGGCGGCCACGGCGGCTTCGATGATCGCCGGGATGGCTTGTTCGAACTCGGTGCCGATGTCCTTGACCAGGGCCGCTTCCACCATCGGGCTCTCCCCGCGGGTGAGCTTGGCCGTGATGGCGATCGACATGTGGCGCAGGGTGGCCAGGTGGGAGGCGAAGCGGCCCACCGTTTCGAGGTGCTGCTCGGCCTCGCCGGTGGCGCGCAGCCACTGCAGCCAGCGGTCCAGCAGCACGATGCTGGAATACAGGCGCTCGGGCCCGCTGCGTTCGAATGCCAGTTCGGCCGTCACCTGCTGCCAGCCCTCGCCTTCGGAGCCGATCAGCGCATCGGCCGGGAGTTCGACGTCGTCGAAGAACATCTCGCTGAAGTGGGCGTCGCCGGTCAGGTCGACGATGGGCCGCACCGTGACGCCCGGCAGCTTGAGGTCGACGATGAACTG
>DASVVD010000101.1:0-2744 GCA_036386715.1 Pseudoduganella sp. | reverse complement strand
ATACCCGGACAGGTGATCCGGATGTATGAAAAACGCCAGCCGATCCACCCGCGCGAGACGGACGGCCTCTATGCGCGCCTGCGCTGGCTGTGCGTGTGGCTGACGCAACTGGCCTACTACGGCACGCCATGGCTCGCCTGGAACGGCCGCCAGGCCGTGCTGTTCGACCTGGGCGCGCGCAAGTTCTACCTGTTCGGCCTGGTGCTGTGGCCGCAGGATTTCATCTACCTGGCGGCGCTGCTGATCCTTTGCGCGTGGGGGCTGTTCCTGGTCACGGCCGTGGCGGGGCGCGTCTGGTGCGGCTTCGCCTGCCCGCAGACGGTGTACACCTCGATCTTCCTGTGGCTCGAGCGCCGGATCGAGGGGCCGCGCTCGGCACGCATCGCGCTCGACAGGCAGGGACCATCGGTGCGCAAGTTCGCCAAGCGCACCGCCAGGCACCTGGCCTGGGGTGCCGTGGCGCTGTGGACCGGTTTTACCTTTGTCGGCTACTTCACGCCGGTGCGCGAGCTGGCCATGGGGATCGCCGCATTGTCGCTCGGGCCGTGGCAATGGTTCTGGGTGCTGTTCTACAGTTTCGCCACGTATGGCAACGCCGGCTGGCTGCGCGAGCAGGTGTGCCGGTACATGTGCCCCTACGCGCGCTTCCAGGGCGCGATGTTCGACCGCGACACCCTGGTCATCACCTACGACACGGAGCGTGGCGAGCCGCGCAGCAAGAAGGCCGCCAACGGCGCCTGCATCGACTGCACGATGTGCGTGCAGGTGTGCCCGGCCGGCATCGACATCCGCAACGGCCTGCAATACGAATGCATCGGCTGCGCGGCCTGCGTGGATGCCTGCGACAACGTGATGGACCGCACTGGCCAGCCGCGCGGCCTGATCCGCTACAGCACCGGACGCGCCATGGCATCGCGGCTTGCCGCAACGCGGATCGGGCGCCGTGCGCTGCGCCCGCGCGTGCTGGCCTACTGCGCCGCGCTGCTGGTGGCATCGCTGGTGGCGGGTTTCGCGCTGGCCACACGCATTCCCCTGAAGATGGACGTGCTGCGCGACCGCGGCTCGATGGGCCGCGAGGTCGACGGCGGCGCGATCGAGAACGTGTACCGGCTGCAGATCATGAATACGGCCGAGCAGCCGCACCGCTACCGGATCGCGGTCGCCGGGTTGCCCGGCATGGCCCTGGCAACCTGCGGCGTGGTCGAACTGGCCGGTACCGAAACGCGCGCGGTGCCGGTGCGCGTGCGCGCCCCGCACGGCGCCGGCAAGCCCGGTTCCAACCCGGTGACATTCACGCTGACGGCGCAGGACGACGCGCGCCTGTCGATCGACGAACGCGCGGTCTTCATCGTGCCGCGCTGAAGGAGGAACCATGCAGCCGATGAAGATGTCCGCCACCCCGTGGTACCGCGAGCGCTGGCCCTGGCTGCTGATGGCCGGCCCGGCCGCCGTGCTCGTCGCCGGCGCCTGGACCGGCTGGCTGGCGTTCTCGCAGCAGGATGCGCTGGTGGTGGGCGACTACTACAAGCGCGGCAAGGCCATCAACCAGGACCTGCGGCGCGACCGTGCCGCCGCAGCGCTGGATGCGCAAGTGGCGCTGCGTTACGACGCCGCGCACGGCATGCTGCATGGTCAGCTTTCGATGCATGCGCCGCAGCGTGGCGCGCTGCTGCTGCACCTCGCGCATGCCACGCAGCCCGGGAAAGACCTGCGCCTGCTGCTGCGCCCCGATGCAACGGACCGCTTCGCCGTGCCGCTGCCGCTGCTCGAGCGCAGCCGCTGGGTGGTGCTGGTGGAAGACGAACGGCGCACCTGGCGGCTGGAGGGCCAGTGGCAATGGCCGGCGGTGCGCGAAGTGGTACTGGCGGCGCCGCAGGCCGGCGCCCCGGGGAAAACCTAGCCGCAGGTCTCGGTCCCTGCCGTGATCGCCTTCAGGCGCCGCAGGTCGAGCACTTCGACTTCCCGGTTCGCCACCCGCAGCAGTTCCTGCTTCTTGAACTTGTTAAGCAGGCGGCTGATGCTTTCGATCGTCAGGCCGAGGTAATTGCCGATATCCTCGCGTGACATGCGCAGCTGGAACGCGGTGCCCGAATAGCCGCGTGCTTCGTAGCGCGAAGCCAGGTTGACAAGGAACGCGGCAAAGCGCTGCGCGGCCTGCATGTTGCCGAGCAGTAGCATCACGCCTTGCTCGCGCGTGATTTCCTGGCTCATCATCCGGTGGAAATGGCGCAGCAGCGTGGGCATGTCCACCAGCAGCTGCTCCAGGCTGGCGAACGGAATCTCGCACACTTCGCTGTCTTCCAGCGCCATCGCGCTGCAGTAGTGCCGGTCGGTGCTGATCGCATCCATGCCCAGCAGTTCGCCGCCCATCTGGAAGCCCGTTACCTGTTCCTCGCCGTTGGCGTTGACCTGGTAGGTCTTGAAATGGCCGAGCCGGATCGCGTACAGGTTGGTGAACGGGTCGCCGATGCGGAACAGGTTCCCGCCCTTGTGCATCTTGCGGCGCCGGCCGATGATCCTGTCGAGCTTGTCCATGTCGCCGACATCCAGGCCCATCGGCAGGCACAGCTGGTGCATGCTGCAGGTCGAGCAGCGCGCCTTCAGGCTGGCGATCGTCACGCCAGGCAGTGTCAGGGAAGGAAGCTCTTGCATCATGGTTATGGTCCGGTCGGGAGTGAACCACAGTGTACTTGATCCGGCTGGCCGGCAAGATCGCCGGAAACTTTCAGGCTGCGTGGCTTCCC
>DASVVD010000100.1:0-2665 GCA_036386715.1 Pseudoduganella sp. | reverse complement strand
ATCATGGAATGAAACTGTCAAGGAAGTAATGCCATCAACATGGTGCGATCACAGGTTTCCCGAACGTTCCTTGATCAGCGGCCACGCCTTTTGCAGGTAGTAGAACATCGACCATACCGTCAGCACGCTGGCCAGCCAGAGCAGTTTCTCGCCCCAGAAGCGGGTGTCCACCGCACCGAACAGCACATCGTAATACAGCAGCGCCGGTACCGCCGTCATCTGCGCGGCGGTCTTGATCTTGCCGATCGAGTTCACCGCCACCGACTTCGACGCGCCGATCTGCGCCATCCATTCGCGCAGCGCAGAGATGGTGATTTCGCGGCCGATGATGATGAAGGCGAGGATCGCATTGCAGCGATCGAGCTGCACCAGCACCAGCAGCGCGCCGGCCACCATCAGCTTGTCGGCCACCGGGTCGAGGAAGGCGCCGAAGGCCGAGGTCTGGTTCCAGCGCCGCGCCAGGAAGCCATCGAACCAGTCGGTGATGGCGGCAACGATGAACACCACGGTGGCGGCGAGATTGCGGTCCTGCAGGGGGAGCCATGAGGCCGGAAGGTAGAACACGCCCACGACCAGGGGGATCAGCGCAACGCGCAGCCAGGTCAGCAGGATCGGGATGTTGAATGGCATAGGTGCGAGCTAAATGCGGCGGATGGACAAACAGCGGCTGTGGAAATTGTGTTAACGCGCCGCTAGTCTACCTTGCCGACACGGGTAATGCCAGCAAGCACGGTTCAGCAGGACAGCCGAGCACCCAATCCGCTCCCTGCGTCTACCTTGACGCGACCAAGGCAAGGTGCCGCAACGGAGCCCTTGATGCACCTGCTCCGCCTGTATTGACGCGGTCAGGGCAAGGCGCGGGGTCGCAGACAGTGCTTTAGCACGGCAAGGCGCTGCAACGCAGCCATGGCCGCGGTCAATGCAGGCGGCGGTAGATTTCTTCGGCGAGCTTGCCGGATATGCCTTCGACCGCCTTCAAATCCTCGACACTGGCATTGGTCACGCCGCGCAGGCCGCCGAAGCGCGCCAGCAGGCGCTGGCGGCGCTTGGCGCCGATGCCTTCGATCTCTTCCAGCGTGGAGGTCTGGCGCGTCTTGGCGCGCTTGGCGCGCATGCCGGTGATCGCGAAGCGGTGCGCCTCGTCGCGGATCATCGCCACCAGCATCAGCGCCGCCGATTCCTTGCCCAGCTCCTGCGGCGCGCGGCCGTCGACGAAGATCAGCGTTTCCAGGCCCACGCGCCTGCCCTCGCCTTTCGCCACGCCCACGATCAGGCCGATATCGAGCCCCAGTTCGACGAACACCTGGCGCGCCATTTCGACCTGCCCCTTGCCGCCGTCGATCAGCACCACGTCGGGCATCACGCCGTCGCCGTTGGCCACCTTCTCGTAGCGGCGCATCAGCACCTGGCGCATCGCCGCGTAGTCGTCGCCGGGCGTGATGTCGTTGATGTTGTAGCGGCGGTATTCGCCGTTCTGCATCTGGTGGTGGTGGAACACCACGCACGAGGCCTGCGTGGCCTCGCCCTGCGTGTGGCTGATGTCGAAGCATTCGACGCGCAGTGCGTCGATGTCGTCCGTTTCCAGCGCCAGCGCGTCGACCAGCGCGCGCGTGCGCGACTGCTGCGAACCCTGTTCGGACAGCAGCCGCGCCAGCGAGATCTCGGCGCCCTTCTGCGCCAGCTCGAGCCACTGGCGGCGCTGGCCCTGCGGCTGGAACAGCAGGTTGATGCGGTGGCCGCACTGCTCCTGCAACGCCAGGATCAGCTCCGGCTGGTCGAACTCGATGTTCAGGATCAGCACCCCCGGAATGGTCTTCTCCGTGTAGTGCTGGACCAGGAAGGCCGACAGCACCTCCACGTCCATCGACTGTTCGGCCATGGCTTCGGCATCGATCACGTGCGAAGGGAAGTAGGCGCGGTCGCCCAGGTGGCGCCCGCCGCGCACCATGGCCAGGTTGACGCAGGCGCGGCCGCCTTGCACCACCACGGCGATGATGTCGACGTCCGAATCGGAGGTTTCCATGCTTTGCTGGTGCAGCACCTTCGACAGCGACTGGATCTGGTTGCGCACCGCGGCGGCCTGCTCGAACTTCAGGTTGGCGGCATGGCCGTGCATCTTCTGCTCCAGCTCCTCCATCACCTCGGTGGTGCGGCCGCGCAGGAAACGGGCGGCGTTGTTCACGTCGACCCGGTAGTCCTCGGCGCTGATCGCGCCCACGCACGGCGCGCTGCAGCGGCCGATCTGGTTCAGCAGGCACGGCCGGGTGCGGTTCTGGTAGACGCTGTCCTCGCAGGTGCGCAGCATGAACACGCGCTGCAGGATCTGCATCGATTCCTTCACAGCCCACGCCGAAGGGAACGGGCCGAAGTACTGGTTCTTCTTGTCGACGGCGCCGCGGTAGTAGACCATGCGCGGCACCGCGTCGCCGGTCAGCTTCAGGTACGGATACGACTTATCGTCGCGGAACAGGATGTTGAAGCGCGGCTGCAGCGACTTGATCAGGTTGTTCTCGAGGATCAGCGCTTCCGCTTCGCTGCGCGTGACCGTCGTTTCAAGCCTTGCGATGCGCTCGACCATCATCGCGATGCGCGGGCTGGACAGGTTCTTCTGGAAATAGTTCGACACGCGCTTCTTGAGGTCGCGCGCCTTGCCCACGTAGAGCAC
>DASVVD010000099.1:0-6782 GCA_036386715.1 Pseudoduganella sp. | reverse complement strand
CCCGCGGCGACCATCTTCCTCGCACTCACGCTCCTGTGCGGCATCGTCTATCCGTATGTGGTGACCGGCTTCGGCAAGCTGGCCTGGTCCGGCCAGGCCGCCGGCAGCCTGGTGGTCCATGACGGCAAGGCCATCGGTTCGATGCTGATCGGCCAGGCATTCACTTCGCCGGGCCATTTCTGGGGCCGTCCGTCGGCCACCGCGCCGATGCCGAACAATGCCGCCGGCTCGGGCGGCTCGAACCTGGGGCCTTCGAACCCGGCGCTGGTCGATGCCGTCAAGGCCCGCATCGCGGCATTGCGCCAGGCCGATCCCGGCAACCTGGCGCCGGTGCCGGTGGACCTGGTGACCGCGTCGGCCAGCGGCCTGGATCCGGACATCAGCCTGGCCGCGGCGCGCTACCAGGCCGGCCGCGTGGCCCGCGCCCGCGGCCTGGACCCGGCGCGCGTGCAGGCGCTGATCGACGGCCAGGCCGCGCGGCCGCTGCTGGGATTCCTCGGCGAGCCGAAAGTGAACGTGCTGGCATTGAACCTGGCACTCGAGTCGCTGTAATCCTCTACACTGGCGCCCATGCTCCCCCTCGACAGCCAACGCCCCGATCCCGACGCCCTGCTGGCCCGGATCCAGGCTGACGAACGGCACGCCCTCGGCCTGCAACCTGCGCGCGGCCGGCTGCGCATCTATTTCGGCGCCTCGGCCGGTGTCGGCAAGACGTTCGCCATGCTGGCCGCCGCGCGCAAGCTGCAGGCCGATGGCCTGATGCCGCTGGTGGGCATCGTCGAGACGCACGGCCGCGCCGAAACCGCCGCGCTGCTCGATGGCTTGGAGGTGCTGCCATTGAAACAGGTGGCCTGGCGCGGCAGGGCGCTGCCGGAGTTCGACCTGGACGGTGCATTGGCCCGCAAGCCGGCACTGGTCCTGGTCGACGAACTGGCCCACTCGAACGCGCCGGGCGCGCGCCACCCCAAGCGCTGGCAGGATGTCGAGGAGCTACTCGATGCCGGCATCGACGTGTTCACCACGGTCAACGTGCAGCACCTGGAAAGCCTGAACGACGTGGTGGGCGGCATCACCGGCATCCGCGTGGCCGAAACGCTGCCCGACACCGTGTTCGACCGTGCCGACGAGGTGGTGCTGGTCGACGTGCCGGCGGACGAGCTGCTGGCGCGCCTGAAGGGCGGCAAGGTGTACCAGGGCGAGCAGGCCGGCCGCGCCGCCGCCAACTTTTTCCGCAAGGGCAACCTGATCGCATTGCGCGAGCTGGCGCTGCGCCGCACCGCCGACCGCATCGGCGACGACGTGCAGGCCTACCGGGTGGAAAAGTCGATCAGCCCGCTGTGGAAATCGGGCGTGGCGCTGCTGGCGTGCGTCGGTCCGCGGCCCGGTGGCGAACACGTGGTGCGCAGCGCGGCGCGGCTGGCGAGCCAGCTGAACACGGCCTGGCACGCGGTCTATGTGGAAACGCCGGCGCTGCAGCGGCTGCCGGCGGCGCGCCGCGAAAAAATCCTGCAGACGCTGAAGCTGGCGCAGGACCTGGGCGCCACCACGGCGGTACTGGCCGGCGACGACATCGGCGCCGCGATCGCCCGTTATGCGCTGGAGCAGAACATCTCGAAAGTGGTACTGGGCCGGGCCACGCCGACATGGCCGTGGCGCCTGCCGCACCTGCGGCGGATCGTCGCCGCCGCGCCGGCGCTGGACATCGTGGAAACGGGGAACGACGCGCTGCGCGGTAGCGCCGCCCCGGTGCCTGCTGCCGGCGCTTCGGCCGGTGCCGCAGCCGAAGCGGCGCCGCGGGGCTGGCGCCGCTACCTGCTGGCGGCACTGGGCAGCGGGCTGCTCGCGCTGGCCGGCCTGCCGCTGGCGGGGGCGCTGGAGATCACCAATATCGCCATGCTGTTCCTGCTCGGCGTGCTGGTGGTGGCCTTCCGGCTGGGCCGCGGGCCGGCAATCCTGGCCAGTTTCACCAGCGTGGCCGCGTTCGATTTCCTGTTCGTGCAGCCGGCGTTCTCGTTCGCCGTCAGCGATTTCCAGTACCTGATCACGTTTGCGGTGATGCTGGCCGTGGGCCTGATCACCAGCCACCTGACGGCCGGCCTGCGCTTCCAGGCGCGGGTGGCGTCGCACCGCGAGGAGCGCGTGCGTGCCCTGTATGAGTATGCGCGCGAGCTGACCGGCGTGCTGCAGGCGGAGCAGGTCCACGACATCACGCTGCGCACGCTGGCCCAGGCGTTTCGCGCGCACATCACGCTGCTGCTGCCGGATGCCGGGGGCCGGCTGGAAGCGCCGCAGCCGGCGCCGGGCGCGCATTCTCCGGACCTCGGCATTGCCCAGTGGGCCTTCGACCATGCCGAGGCGGCCGGCATCGGCACGGACACGCTGCCGGCATCGCCGCTGTTCTACCTGCCGCTGGTGGCGCCGATGCGCACGCGCGGCGTGCTGGTGGTGGCCCCGCGCGACCGCCGCTGGCTGCTGATCCCCGAGCAGCGCCGCCAGCTCGACACCTTCGCCGCGCTGGCCGCGATCGCGCTGGAGCGGGTGCATTACATCGACGTGGCGCAGGGCGCGCTGGTGCAGATGGAATCGGAGCGGCTGCGCAATTCGCTGCTGGCGGCGCTGTCGCACGATTTGCGCACGCCGCTCACGTCGCTGGTCGGCCTGGCCGAATCGCTGGCGATGTCGAAACCCGTGCTGTCCGCTGCGCAGATGGACCTGGCGCGCGCGTTGCAGGAGGAAACCGTGCGCATGAGCACCCTGGTGGCCAACCTGCTCGACATGGCGCGCATCGAAAGCGGCGCCGTGCGCCTGAACCTGCAGTGGCAGGCACTGGAGGAAACGGTGGGCAGCGCCTTGCGCGCCAGCCGCACGCTGCTGGCCGGGCATCGCGTCGTGACGCAGCTGCCGGCGGACTTGCCGCTGGTGCGCTACGACGCGGTGCTGGTCGAGCGGGTACTGTGCAACCTGCTGGAGAACGCGGCGAAGTACACCCCGGCGGGCAGCACGATTACCTTGGGCGCCCGGATTGGCGACGGCATGCTGGCGGTGACGGTGGCCGACAACGGCCCCGGCCTGCCGGCTGGCCAGGAAGAAGCGATCTTTGAAAAATTCACGCGCGGTGAACGCGAATCCGCCAGGCCGGGCGTGGGGCTGGGGCTGGCGATCTGCCGCGCCATCGTGGAAGCACATGGCGGCAGCATCACCGCGCATCGCTCACCGCAGGATGGTGCCGCGTTCGTATTCACGCTGCCGCTGGGCACCCCGCCCGCACTGCCGGAGGAACCACTGGATGACTGACCGATTGATGCCGACCGCGCTGCTGGTCGAGGACGAGCCGCAGATCCGCCGCTTCGTGCGGCTGGCGCTGGAGGAAGAAGGCTGGAACGTGCAGGAAGCGGCGACGATGCAGCGCGGCCTGATCGATGCCGGCACGCGCAGGCCCGACCTGGTGATCCTCGACCTGGGCCTGCCGGATGGCGACGGCGTGGACCTGATCGCCGACCTGCGCAAATGGTCGACGGTGCCGGTGATCGTGCTGTCCGCCCGCGTCGGCGAAGACGAAAAGATCCGTGCCCTCGACGCCGGCGCCGACGATTACCTGACGAAACCGTTCGGCGTGGGCGAACTGCTGGCCCGCGTGCGCGCCATGGCGCGGCGCCGGCGCACGCCGGAACAGGATGCCGGCGGCGTGGTGCAGTTCGGCGACGTCAAGGTGGACCTGCCCGCCCGCATGGTCACCCGCGGCGGCCAGATGGTGCACCTCACGCCGACCGAGTATCGGCTGCTGTCGGTGCTGGTCAACAATGCCGGCCGCGTCGTGACGAATCCGCAGTTGCTGCGCGAGGTATGGGGGCCGTCGCATGCCGAGAACGGCCATTACCTGCGCATCTACATGGGCCACCTGCGCCAGAAACTGGAGCGCGACCCCGCCCAGCCGGCGCACCTGCTGACCGAAACCGCGGTCGGCTACCGGCTGCTGCTCACGGCAGGCCAGTGACCCGCTACTAGTACCCACATTCGCAGCACCCGGCCAGCTGCGCCGCCATGCCCCGCGCGTGGCGGCGAAGGCCAGACACATTCTCATTTTTGAAAGACCCTCATGAAACGACTGATTTCAGGCCTCTCCCTTGCCCTCGCATTCGTCGCCGGCGCTTCCGCGCAGGTGACGTCGCCGGTCAGCTCGCAGCTGACATACAACGTGGCCGGTGTTTCCGATTACCGCTACCGCGGCATCTCGCAGACGCGCCTGCGGCCCGCGCTGCAGGGCGGCGCCGACTGGGCCGATGCCGGGAGCGGCCTGTACGTGGGCACGTGGCTGTCGACGATCAGGTGGACCAGGGATGCCGGCGGCGACGGCAGCATCGAGTGGGATGTCTATGCCGGCAAGCGTGGCAGCATCGGCAATGGCAGCGGCGTGACCTATGACGTCGGCGTGCTGGGCTACGCCTATCCGTCCAGCGGCCTGCACCCCGACGCCGATACGCTCGAGGTGTACGGCCAGCTCGGCTACGGTCCTGCCACGCTGAAGTACTCGCACGCGGCCACCAACCTGTTCGGCTTTGCCGACAGCAGGAACAGCGCTTACCTGGATGCCGCCGTCAACCACGACGTCGGCGGTGGCTGGATCGTGAACCTGCACGCCGGCCGGCAGAAGGTGCGCCACCACGACAACGCCAGTTATACCGACTGGAAAGCCGGCGTGACCAGGGACTTCGGCGTCGTTACCGTGGCATTGGCCTGGATCGGCACCAATGCCGGCAAATCCGCGTACGCCTCGCCGGTCAACGGCAAGTTCACCGGGCGGGATGCGGTGCTGCTGACGGTGTCGAAGGTGTTCTGACAAACGCGCTCAGTTGCGAAACACGCTGGCATAGAGGGTGTCGGCACCGGCGGCAAGTTCGGCGCCGGGCAGCCGGGCGTGCAACAGGACGGCGGCGTGCAGGTCGAGCGGATCGTGCGACGCACCCGGCACGATGACGATGCGCAGCCCGGGATTGAACAGCCGTGCGTTGCCGATGCGTTCGGCGAGCCGGGCAGCACGGGCCGGGTCGCCGTGCAGCGCATCGGCCGGCACCACGACCACGCGGGCGGCGATCAGCGCGGCGCGGCTGCCCAGCGAGTCGCGGCCATCGGCATCGACGACGATGTCCTGGAAGCGCTGGCCCTGGTTCTCCAGTTCCGCGCCCACGCCCTTGCCGCTGACAGTGCGCGCGGGCAATGGGTGCGGCGGGTGCGGCTGCGAATCCGCATCCATCAGCAGGACCTTGCGGCCCGACTGGCTGCGCAGCGCGGCCAGCCTCTCGGCCAGTTCGACCTTGGCCTCGCACGCGCCTTCGCTGACGACGGTGACGATCATGATTGCACCACGCGACAGGCGATGGTGGGCGGTGGGAGGAGGGCTGAACTTGCAACGGTATCGCTCATGTCGGTATCGCCAGGCAGTTGGACTGGACCCACGATAGCAGCGCACACTTAACGATTGCGTAAAGAACCCGGGCGCGCTTGTAACGCTTTTGTAAAAACGGTAATGCTATTTCGACAGCACCCGCATCGCCCGCTCCAGCCCTTCGAGTGTGGTGGGAAACATACGGTTGTTCATGATCTGCCGTACGATGGCGATGGACTGCCGGTACTGCCAGTACTGTTCCGGCTCCGGGTTGAGCCATGCGAACTTGGGAAAGGCATGCGTGAACCGGGCCAGCCACGCGGCGCCGGCTTCCTCGTTGTTGTACTCCACCGAGCCGCCCGGCTGCAGGATTTCGTAGGGGCTCATCGTGGCGTCGCCGACGAACACCAGCTTGGTATCGGGCGTGTATTTGCGCAGTACCTCCCAGGTGGGAAAACGCTCGGCGTTGCGGCGCCGGTTGTTCTTCCACAGGTAGTCGTAGACGCAGTTGTGGAAGTAGAAGAACTCCATGTTCTTGAACTCCGACTTCGCGGCGGAAAACAGTTCCTCGGTGCGCTCGATATGGTCGTCCATCGTGCCGCCCACGTCGAACAGCATCAGCACCTTGACGTTGTTGCGGCGCTCCGGCTGCATGCGGATATCGAGCCAGCCGGCGTTGTTGGCGGTGGCACGGATCGTCTGGTCCAGCGCCAGTTCCTCGGCGGCGCCGTCGCGGGCGAAACGGCGCAGCCGGCGCAGGGCCACCTTGATGTTGCGGGTGCCCAGCTCCTTGTCGGCGTCATAGTCCTTGTAGCTGCGCTGGTCCCATACTTTCACGGCGGTGCGCCCGCCCCCTTTGCCGCCGATGCGAACGCCCTCGGGATTGGTGCCGCCATTGCCGAACGGCGATGTGCCGCCGGTGCCGATCCACTTGCCGCCGCCTTCATGCCGCTCCTTCTGTTCCTTGAGCAGTTCGGCCAGCCGGTCCATCAGCTTGTCGTAGCCGAATTTTTCCAGCGCGGCCTTCTGTTCGTCGGTCAGCTCGCGCTTCATGCGCTGCATCAGCCAGTCCAGTGGGACCTGGGCCGTGCCGTCGAAGGCGCCGTCGATGCCCTTGAAGTACTGGGCGAACGCGCGGTCGAAGCGGTCGTAGTGCGCCTCGTCCTTCACCAGCACCAGCCGCGCAAGGTAGTAGAAATCGTCGAACGACTGCGTGACGACATGCCGTTCCAGCGCCTCCAGCAAGGTCAGGAATTCCTTGATGGTGACGGGGATTTTCGCGTCTTTCAGCGTGAAGAAGAAGTCGATCAGCATGGGCGTTCGCGGCCGGTCAGCGGTTGGTTCGCGACATGAACACGAGGCGCTCGAACAGGTGCACGTCCTGCTCGTTCTTGAGCAG
>DASVVD010000098.1:0-16874 GCA_036386715.1 Pseudoduganella sp. | reverse complement strand
CTTGCCGCTCCACCATCGCAACCTCACACGTCTGTACCATCTGCTCGCTTTTGGAAGCTCATCTTCCAACTCACTGTAGATCGCCAAAACGTGGACGACCTCAAATCAATAATCGTGCGGCCCTGACAGGAATCCTGTTGTCCTCAGAACCGGAATACCTTGGGAGTACCTGCCGCGTGAGCTTGGCTGCGGCAATGGCATGACATGCTGGCGTCGCCTTCAAGAATGGATGCAAGCAGGTGTTTGGCAGCACGTCCACGAAGCAGTCCTGCGGCGGCTCCGAGAGTATGACCAGATCATGTGGGATCGAGTCTGCAGTGATGCACCAATCGTGCCGGCACCGGCTGGTGGCGAACATACTGGCCGCAACAGAATGATCGAAGCAAACTCCGCTGAAAATGCCATTTACTGCCAGATCGGCGTGGACTACTGCCAGCATCTCAGTTCAGGCGCAGGTCGACGATTTACACCTGCTCATCCCTCTCATAGAATTGATCCCAGCTGTTAAAGCGCTATCAGACCATGCCCGCAAACGTCCAAGTAGGCTCTATGCTGATCTAGCATCGGTTGAGGTACGTCGAGAGTTTTGTCAGGCGCGCTAAATCATCCATACCATTCGGCTACGCAACGATCAACGTTGCACGCGAGATTGCAGCCAGTGTGTAACATCCCGCCCAACCGCCACCCCGCCAGCCAGGCACGCCGTCAGCAAATATCCCCCCGTCGGCGCCTCCCAGTCCACCATCTCGCCGGCGACGAACACCCCCGGCATGGCACGCAGCATGGTGCCCTCCAGCGCCTCGAATGCCACCCCGCCGGCGCTGCTGATGGCTTCGTCGATCGGCCGCGGTGCCCGCAGCGTCAGGGGCAATCCCTTCAACGCACGCGCCAGCACGACGGGATCGGCGTAATCGGCCTTGCTCAGGCATTCATGCAGCAGGCCCGCCTTCACACCCTTGATCCCCAGCCGCCCCTGCAGGTGGCTGGACATCGACCGAGAGCCGCGCGGCCGCGTCACCTCGGCCAGCACGCGGTCATTGGTCAAGTCGGGCAGCAGGTCCAGCTCGATCACCGTACTGCCCTGCGCCTCGACCTGGTCGCGCACCGGCGCCGACATGGCGTAAATCAGGCTGCCCTCCACGCCGGTCGCCGTCACCACGAACTGCCCCTGGCGGCGCACGCGCTGGCCGGCACCATCGGTCCACGAAGCCGCCACGGTGGTCAACGGCTGGCCCGCGTAACGCCCGGCAAACAAGGCGCTCCAGTCCACATCGAAGCCGCAGTTCGACGGCCGCAGCGGCGCCACGTCGATCCCGCGCGCCACCAGCAACGGCAGCCAGGCGCCGTCCGACCCCAGCCGCGCCCAGCTGGCGCCGCCGAGTGCCAGCACGGTGGCATCGGCCCGCACCAGCAGTTCGCCATCCGGCGTATCGAAGCGCAGCGCGCCATCGGCCCAGCCGGTCCAGCGGTGGCGCTGGTGGAACTGCACGCCGGCTTCGCGCAACCGGTGCAGCCACGCGCGCAGCAGCGGTGCGGCTTTCATTTCGGTCGGGAACACGCGGCCGGAGGTGCCCACGAAGGTTTCGATGCCCAGGCCATGCACCCAGTCGCGCACGGCGTCCGGCCCGAACGCGTCGAGCATCGGCCGCAATGCCGCGGCGCGGGCGCCATAGCGGGGGACGAACTGTTCATAGGGCTCGGCATGCGTGATGTTCATGCCGCCGCGGCCGGCCAGCAGGAACTTGCGGCCGACCGACGGCATCGCGTCGTACAGGTGCACGTCGAACGTGCCGGTGCGGGCCAGCGTTTCGGCGGCCATCAGGCCGGCCGGTCCGCCGCCGACGATGGCCACGCATGGCCGGGAAACTGGGGAAGTCAAAGGGGTCTTCATGAGGAGCGAGATTGTAGTGCAAAACGCGCCCGCCCCCGGCATACTGGGAGAATATCGACCGCTGGAGGAAACCGATGGGCCCGCTCTTCTGGATCAAGCGCTACCTGCTCGCCGCCGTGCCGCTGTTCGCCATCCTGGCTGCCATGGAATGGGTCAAGGGCACCACCACGCCGGGGGATATCGCCAGCGCCGCCATCTGGGCCGCCGTGGCCGCCGCCATCTTTACCGGCGTGGCGTGGAACCGCTACCGCAAGGCCTTGCATTGCGCAATGTGCGACGCGGTCGCACCGGCCCCGGGCTCGAAGAAAAAATAGAAATAAGGTTCAGCCGCCCGTCACCGGCGGAAAGAACGCCACCTCGGCGTTGTCGGTCAACGCTTCGGCGGCGTTGCACATGCGCTGGTTGCAGGCCATGCGCAGCGCGCGGCCTTGGCCCAGCGCTTCGGCCCAGGCGCCGCCGCGCGCGACCAGCAGATCGCGCAGCGCGCCCACCGTGGCCACGCCGGCCGGCACGTCGATCGTCTCGCCGCCGGTGCCCAGCTTCTCACGCACGCTGGCAAAGAATTTCAGGTTGATGCGCATATCAGTTCAGCAGTTCGCTAAAGGGTGTGAAACGCACGATGTCGCCGGTGCGGATCGGCTGGCCCGCGGGATTGTCCACCAGCCCGTCGCCCCACACGGTGGACGTCAGCACGCCCGAGCCCTGGTTCGGGAACAGGTCGAGCCCGCCGTTGGCATTGAGCCGCACGCGCAGGAATTCGTTGCGGCGGTCGCCTTTCCAGTCGAAATCGGCGCGCACCGGCAGCGCCAGCGGCGGGCGCGCCGCCGCCCCCTGCAACTTGAGCAGGAACGGCCGCACGAACAGCAGGAACGTGACGAAGCTCGATACCGGATTGCCCGGCAGTCCGATAAAGAAGGCGTGGCCCACTTCGCCGAACGCCAGCGGCTTGCCCGGCTTGATACCGATCTGCCACATATCGAGCTTGCCTTCGGCTTCCACGGCCGGCTTCACATGATCTTCCTCGCCCACGGACACGCCACCCGAAGTGATGATCAGGTCGCTGTCGTGGGCCGCCTCGCGCAGCACGGCACGCGTCGCGTCCAGGCTGTCCGGCACGATGCCGAGATCGTTCACTTCGCAGCCCAGGTTTTCCAGCAGCGCACGCAGTGTAAAACGGTTCGAGTTGTAGATGCCGCCCGGCGCCAGTGGCTCGCCCGGCATTGTCAGTTCGTCGCCGGTAAAGAACACGGCCACGCGCACGCGGCGCACCACGGCAAGATTCGCCAGGCCGACCGACGAAGCCAGCCCCAGCTCCTGGCTGCGCAGCCGCGTGCCGGCCGGCAGGATCACGCTGCCGCGCGTGATGTCCTCGCCGGCCCGGCGGATCCATTCGCCCGGGCGGGGCGCATGGCGGATCGTGACGGTGTCGCCCTGGGCCTCGCACTGCTCCTGCATCACCACCGCGTCGGCTCCCGCCGGGATGAATGCCCCGGTGAAGATGCGCGCGGCGGTGCCGGGCTGCAGCGCCTCGCCCACGTGGCCGGCGGGAATGCATTGCGAGACCGCCAGCACCGCGCTGCCGCTGCTGCAATCGGCGGCGCGCACCGCGTAGCCATCCATCTGCGTATTGTCCTGAGCCGGCACGTCCAGGCCGGCCACGCAGTCGGCGGCCAGCACGCGGCCGTTCGCCGCCTGCGTGGCGACCGGTTCGACCTCCGCCACGGGGCGGCATGCCGCGAGCAGGAAGTCCAGTGCCTCCTGCCGCGTCAGCATCGGCTTGCGCTCGCCGGCCATGCTCACAGGCCCGCTTCGGCCGCGCTGGTGTTCGCCGCGATCAGCGCCTTCATCTTGTCGACGTCCGGCGGCATCACCGTGTATTTCTGCGGCAGCGATTCGATATCCTCGAAGCCGGCCGGGCGCTCGGCATCCTCGCCCAGGGCTTCCAGGATGGTTTCGTTGAACTTGGCCGCCAGCGCCGTTTCCAGCACGATCATCGGCACGCCTTTCTCGATGTATTCCTTGGCCACCTTGATGCCGTCGGCCGTATGCGTGTCGATGACGATGCCGTAGTCGTCGGCCACGTCGCGGATCGTCTGCAGGCGGTCGTCGTGCGTCGACTTGCCCGACTTGAAGCCGTATTGCGCCACCTTGGCGAACTCGTCGCCGTCGCTGCCCGGGCCGCCGGAAAGGTCGAAGCCGCCATCGCTCTCCACCTTGGAGAACAGCGCTTTCACGCGCGCCGGGTCGCGGCCCACCAGGTCGTAGATGAAGCGCTCGAAGTTCGAGGCCTTGCTGATGTCCATCGACGGGCTACTGGTGTGATACGTCTCGGCCGACTTGCGCACGCGGTAGATGCCGGTGCGGAAGAACTCGTCGAGCACGTCGTTTTCGTTGGTGGCCACCACCAGCTTGTCGATCGGCAGGCCCATCATGCGGGCGATATGGCCGGCGCAGATATTGCCGAAGTTCCCGGAAGGGACCGTGAACGACACCTTCTGGTCGTTCGACGTGGTCGCCGCCAGGTAGCCGCGGAAGTAGTACACCACCTGCGCCACCACGCGTGCCCAGTTGATCGAGTTGACGGTGCCGATCTTGTGGCGCGCCTTGAATTCGAGGTCGTTCGATACCGCCTTGACGATATCCTGGCAATCGTCGAACACGCCTTCCACGGCGATGTTCAAGATGTTCGGATCTTGCAGGCTGAACATCTGCGCGGTCTGGAAGGCGCTCATCTTCTTGTGCGGCGACAGCATGAACACGCGGATGCCGCGCTTGCCGCGCATGGCGTATTCGGCAGCGCTGCCGGTGTCGCCCGACGTGGCGCCGAAAATGTTCAGCTGCGCATCGTGCTTGGCCAGTGCGTATTCGAACAGGTTGCCCAGCAACTGCATCGCCATGTCCTTGAACGCCAGCGTGGGGCCGTTCGACAGCGCCTGCAGCACCAGCTTCTTGCCGCCTTCTTCTTCCAGCACGCGCAGCGGCGTGATGTCGGCGGCGTTTTCGCCTTCGCGGGCATTGCGGTACACGTCGGCCGTGTAGGTCTTCTGCGTCAGCGCGCGCAGGTCCGCCGCTGGAATGTCGGTGGCGAACTTGCCGAGGATTTCAAAGGCGAGTTCGGCATACGACAGCTTGCGCCATGCGTCGAGCTCTTCGCCCGTGACTTGCGGGTAGTCGGCGGGCAGGTACAGGCCACCGTCGGGGGCCAGGCCGCCCAATAGAATGTCTGAGAACTGCGCTGGGGTTTGCTGGGAAGACGCTGCTGCGGCCGACGCATCGGCGCGGGTGGACACATATTGCATGGTTCTGGAAATCCGGTTGTGCACAGAAGAGGGATCCCTATTATAGTGCGACCGCAGTTTCTTTGCGAAATTTGCCACGTTTCCCAATTTTATGTTGCGAAACTTCCGTTTGCGGCAGTCGCAAAGGCCTGCGCCGGCCCTTGCCTGCCGGCCCCGGAAATCAGCAGGCCGCGTGGTTCACCGTCACCACATGCACGGCAAGGCCGCCCAGCGAGGTTTCCTTGTATTTCGCCTGCATGTCGGCGCCGGTCTGGCGCATCGTCTCGATTACCTGGTCCAGGCTCACGAAATGCGTGCCGTCGCCTTTCAGCGCCAGCGAGGCGGCGGTGATCGCTTTCACCGCGCCCATGCCGTTGCGCTCGATGCAGGGAATCTGCACCAGGCCGCCGATCGGGTCGCAAGTCATGCCCAGGTGGTGCTCGATGCCGATTTCGGCGGCGTTCTCGATCTGCGCGTTCGAGCCGCCCAGTGCCGCCACCAGCCCGGCGGCAGCCATGGCGCACGCCACGCCCACCTCGCCCTGGCAGCCGACTTCGGCGCCGGAGATCGAGGCATTGCGCTTGCACAGCATGCCGATCGCGGCGGCCGTGAGCAGGAATTCGCGCACGCCCCTGGCCGGATCGAGCGGCTTGCAGTCCTCGGCATAGTATTTGAGCACCGCGGGAATGATGCCGGCGGCGCCGTTGGTGGGCGCCGTGACCACCCGCCCGCCCGCCGCGTTTTCCTCGTTGACGGCCATCGCATACAGCGACACGCCGTTCAGCGCATCGTGCGGCAGCGCGTTGGCCAGGTCCGCGCCCTGCGCCTGCTGCCACAACTTGGCCGCGCGGCGCTTGACGTTCAGGCCGCCCGGCAATTGCCCGGAGGTTTCCAGCCCGTGTGCGATGCAGGAGCGCATCACCTGCCAGATCCGGTCCAGCCCCGCATCGAGCTGCTCGCCCGGCATGCGCGCCAGCTCGTTGGTGCGCAGCATGGCCGGGATCGTCAGGCCGGTGCGCTCGCCGTGCGCCAGCAGGTCGGCCATCGTGTCGAAGGCGTAGGGTATCGGCTGCGCGGCCCCGCCGGGATCGCCGCCGGCGCTCTCGCCTTCGGCACGGATGAAACCACCGCCGACCGAGTAATACACCTTGCGCACATCGCCGCCGGCACGGTGCAGCGTGAAGCGCATGCCGTTCGGATGCTCGGGCAGGTTCTCGGTCTTGTGGAACAGCAGGTGCCGGGCGCGCACGAACGGCACCCTCTTTTCGCCCAGCAGGTTCAGTTCGCCCTGCAACCCGGCCGCGGCCAGCATCGCATCGACCTGCTGCGGGTCGACATCCTGCGGGGTTTCGCCCATCAGGCCCAGGATCACCGCCTTGTCGGTGGCGTGGCCCACGCCGGTCAGCGCCAGCGAGCCATACAGTTCGGCCGTCACGCCGGTCACGTCGTCCAGCGGCGCCTGGTCCAGCAGGAAGCGGCGCGCGGCCACCATCGGCCCGACCGTGTGCGAACTGGAAGGGCCGATGCCGATCTTGAAAAGATCGAATACGCTCATGTCCATCTCTGTCTCTTTATAGGTGTAATGGTGAAGATGGCGTGATGCGCTCAGGCGGCCTGGCTGACCCTGGCATCGATATTGGCCAGCATGTCCTGCACGATCTCGTCCACGCCCACGCGTGCCTGCCAGCCCCAGTCGGCGCGGGCAGCCGAATCGTCCAGGCTTTTCGGCCAGGTGTCGGCGATCTGCTGTCGGCCGTCCGGCTTGTAGCCAATCGCGAAGTGCGGCACCTGCGCCTTGATGGCGGCGGCCAGTTGCGCGGGAGAGAACGACACGCCGGCCACGTTGTACGACGAACGGATCTTCACCTGCGCGGCCGGCGCGTCCATCAGTTCGATGGTGGCGCGGATCGCATCGGCCATGTAGATCATCGGCAGCGTGGTCTGCGGGCCCAGGAAGCACTCGTAGCGTTCGCCGCGCAGCGCGGCGTGGAAGATCGCGATCGCGTAGTCGGTGGTGCCGCCGCCCGGTGGCGACTTGTAGCTGATGATGCCGGGGTAGCGGATGCTGCGCACATCCACGCCGTATTTCAGGTGGTAGTACTCGCACAGCCGCTCGCCGGCCAGCTTGCTGATGCCGTAGATCGACGTCGGGTCCATCACCGCCATCTGCGGCGTGGCATCCTGTGGCGTGTTGGGTCCGAAGGCGGCGATCGACGACGGCCAGAACACCTTCAGGGGTTTCCCGGCTTCAGTGCGTTCGCGCGCGATCTCGAGGATGTTCAGCAGGCCATCCATGTTCAGCTTCCAGGCTTTCAGCGGCGCCTGTTCGCCGGTGGCGGACAGCATCGCCGCCAGCTGGTAGACCTGGGTGATGTCCTGCGACGAAATCAGCTGCGCCAGCGCTTCGTCGTCGAGCACGTTCAGCACCTGGTATTGCGCGGCGCCGTACAGGTTCTTCGGCGAGATGTCGGAGGCAAACACATTGTCCGCGCCATGCTTGAACGACAGCGCCTCCACCAGTTCGCTGCCGATCTGCCCGTTGGCGCCGATCACGAGGATTCGTTCCATGTTCATGTTCCCATCAATTCTTTAAAATGCCGAGTTCACGGCCGGCCTGCTCGAACGCGGCCAGCACCGTATCGAGCTGTTCGCGGGTATGCGCGGCCGAGAGCTGCACGCGCACCCGCGCCTGGCCCATCGGCACCACCGGGTAGAAGAAGCCGGACAACAGCACGCCCAGTTCATACATGCGCGCGGCGAATTTCTGCGCCACCGGCGCCTCGAACAGCATCACCGGCACCACCGGGTGGGTGCCCGGCTTGATGGTGAAACCGATGCGCTCGATCTCGCGGCGGAAGTAGGCGGTGTTCTCGTGCAGGCGGTCGCGCAGTTCGGTCGATTCCGCCAGCTTCTTCAGCACCGCCAGCGAGGCGCCGGCAATGCCCGGCGCCAGCGTGTTCGAAAACAGGTAGGGGCGCGATTTCTGGCGCAGCGTCTCGATCACTTCCTTGCGGCCGGATGTGAAACCGCCCATCGCGCCGCCCAGCGCCTTGCCCAGCGTGCCGGTGATGATGTCGATCTTGCCCAGCACGCCATGGTGCTCGTGCGTGCCGCGCCCGGTCCTGCCCATGAAGCCGGAGGCATGGCATTCGTCGATCAGGACCAGCGCGCCATACTGTTCGGCCAGCGCGACGATCCTGTCCAGCTGGGCGATCGTGCCGTCCATCGAGAACACGCCGTCGGTCACGATGACCTTGTGGCGCTTGCCGGCAGCAAGCCGCAGCTGCGCTTCCAGGTCGGCCATGTCGTTGTGGGCGTAACGGAAACGCGCCGCCTTGCACAGCCGGATGCCGTCGATGATCGACGCGTGGTTCAGCGCATCGGAAATGATGGCGTCGTTCTCGTCGAACAGCGGCTCGAACACGCCGCCGTTGGCATCGAAGGCCGCGGCGTACAGGATCGTGTCCTCGGTGCCCAGGAATTCGGAAATGGCGCGCTCGAGCTGCTTGTGGATGGTTTGCGTGCCGCAGATGAAGCGCACGGACGACAGGCCGTAGCCGTATTGTTCCGTTGCCTCGATCGCGGCGCGGGCCACCCATTCCTGGCCGGACAGTCCCAGGTAATTGTTGGCGCACATATTGATCAGCGTGCGCCCGTCGTCGCCCGTCACTTCCGCGCCCTGGCGGGAAGCCAGCACGCGTTCGGGCTTGTACAGGCCCTGCTCGCGCAGCTGCTCCAGGTTGTGCCGCAGGCCGGCGTAGAAATTCGCTTGTTCGCTCATGGTTATCCTTGGATTCTGCGGGGTTGCCAACGGTGGCCTGGCCATGCTTGACCGGCACGTTGCCCTGTTGTACCGTGCATTGCGGAGAACAGGGTATCGAACTTCGCGCCGATTCCTGTATTTTCTCCGGTTTCCACTATCTTGAACTTTCGTTCGATATACTGAATACTACATAAGCATATTGAACTTTGCAACCGCCAATGATGAAATCACCCGTCGTACCCATCGCCAGTGCGCCGCCCGAAGTGGGCGCGGCCCTGCAACGCCTGCGCCTGGCCCGCGGCCTGACGCTGGAGGACCTGTCGCGCATCGCCGGCGTGTCGAAATCGATGCTGTCGCAGATCGAGCGCGAGAAGGCCAATCCCACCATTGCCATCACCTGGCGCCTGGCCAACGCGCTGGGCGTGGCGATCGGCGAGCTGCTGGCCGACGAGCAGCGCCCGGTCGACACGATCCGCGTCCTCGATGCCCACGAAACACCCACACTGCCGGGCAACCATGCCGGCTATGTGCTGCGCATCCTGGGCCCGATGGAACTGGCCGGCAAATACGAATGGTACGAACTCACCCTGGCGCCCGGCGGCGAACTCGTCTCGCAGGCACACGATCCCGGCACCACCGAGCATGTCACCCTGCTGCATGGTGCCATCGAGATCGAAGTGGGGACGCACAAGAAGAAGGTCAAGCTGGGCGGTACCGCCCGCTACCCGGCGGACCAGCAGCACGCGCTGCGCAATATTGGCAAGGCCGAGGCCAAGGCGCTGCTGGTGGTGATTCACCGCTGAGCCGGCGCAGACGCAGGCATGGCAAAACTGACCAGGGCCGAGGCCGTGTCCACTGTGGGGTCACACCCCGACAAAGACACGAACTGATCAGTAAAATTGCGGGTTTCTAGGCAGTTTAGCTGCTCAGCTCGTGTCCACGTCCGGGTGTGACCCCATGGTGGACACGAGCTCGGCAGTAAGCATTTATCCTGTCACGCTCTGCTCCGGTCGCGTACTGCGCCCAGGCCGGCGCCCTGTTGACCGCTTCCACAACGATGCCAGTCGTGCTCTGCCTTTCGGCATGGCACCCTACAATGCATCTTTGTCCATGACACTTACGTAAAATGAACATCGTCTGCATTGCCTGGGGTTCGCTGCTGTGGAAGCCCGGCCCATTGAAACTCGCTTCCGGCTGGCACCCCGGCGGGCCGGCACTCCCGCTCGAACTGGCCCGCGACAGCGACGACAGCAAAGAACTGGCGCTGGTGATGTGCCCCGGCGCCCCCCCTGTCCCCACGTATTGGGCCTATCTCGATACGCAGGATCTCGACGCGGCCCGTGCCATGCTGGCGGCGCGGGAGAAGATTCATCCCGGCCACCCGGAATGGATCGGCAGCATCCCGGCTGCCGATGGCGCAGCTGTCCAGCCTGAAATTGCCGCATGGCTGCGCGCCCGGAACATCGATGCCGCCGTGTGGACCGCGCTGCCGCCGAAAATCGGCGGTACCGAGGGCCGCATGCCGTCCGCGGCGGAAGCCGTCGACTTCCTGGCCGGCCTGGAGGGCGAAACCCGCCAGGCCGCCGAGTTCTACGTGCGCCGCATACCGCCCCACATCGACACCCGGTACCGCCGGCTGATCGAAGCGCGGCTGGGCTGGCGGCCCCTGCGCGACGCCGCGGTCACCCTCACCACCTGACCCCGCACGGGTGTGCTTTCCGGTTGGACATGCTTCCTGCTAACATTGGCAGGATAGCCAGTCCACCCCACGCCCCACGATGACACCAGACCCTAGCGCCGAACCCACACCAGAGTTGCCTCCCATGCCGTTGTCAGTGGCATTCACCGCCGATGCCACCACCGGCTACGCGGCGATGCAGAACGACGTGCCGGTCGTGCGCGCGATCACGCTCATCAATACCGGCGCGGCCGCGCTCGTCAACGTCGAGGTGTCGATCGAATGCCGCCCCGCATTCGCCGGCGGGCAACGCCTGCGGTTCGAACGGCTGGCACCGGGCGAACGCCGCACGCTGTCGCCGGTCGGCCTGCAACCCGACCACGCCTGGCTGGGCAGGCTCGACGAGGCCGAGCGCGCCGTCATCGCGCTGACGGCCAGCGCCGACGGCCATGCGCCCTTCGAAGCCACGCAAGCCGTGGAGGTGCTGGCTTGCGACCAGTGGGCCGGCACGCGCGCGCTGCCAGAGCTGCTGGCGGCGTTCTGCATGCCGAACGCGCGCGTGGTCGACCACCTGATCGGGTCGGCGTCGGCCCTGCTGCGCGAGGTAGCGGGTGCCCCGTCGATGAACGGCTACCAGTCGCGCAATCGCGAACGGGTATGGCAGCAGGTATCCGCGCTGCATGGCGCGGTGCTGGCGCTGGGCCTGCACTATGCGAGCCCGCCGGCCTCGTTCGGCACGGACGGGCAGAAAATCCGCACTCCCGGCCGCATCGTCGAGTCGAAGATCGCCACCTGCCTGGACCTGGCAATGCTGTTCGCCGCGTGCCTGGAGCAGGCCGGCCTGCATCCGGTCGTGCTGCTCAAGGAGGCCCATGCCTGGGTCGGCGTATGGCTGGTCGACACCTGTTTCCCTACCGCGCTGGTCGACGACGCGCAAGCGGTGCGCAAGCGCGTGCGCTCGGGCGAGCTGATGGTGTTCGAGACCACCGGCGTCTGCAACGGCACGGCGGCCGCTGGCCGGCCGTCGCTGCGCCTGGCCTGCGCCGGCGGCGAGGAGCACCTGGCGGACGAGGCGGCCTTCCTCTGCGCCATCGACATCCGCCGCGCGCGCGAACTGCACATCCGCCCGCTGCCGTCGCACGCTGCCCCGCCGCCCGCCACCGATGTACTGGCAGCAGCACCGGAAACCGATGCGCCCACGATCGAAGCGATGCCGCCGCTGCCACCGCTCGACCCGGCGCTGCTGCCGACCGCCGAGCTGGCTGCGGAAACGCCCGAGGGCCGGCTGGCGCGCTGGAAAAGCCGGCTGCTCGACCTGACGCTGCGCAACCGGCTGCTCAACTTCAAGCCGTCGAAGACGACATTGCGCGTGATCTGCCCGGACCCGGGCGCGCTGGAGGACACGCTGGCCGAAGGCAGGGATTTCCGCATTCGCGCCGCGCCGGTGCTGATGACGGGCACCGACCCGCGCGAAGCGCCCGCCTTTACCGCGCGCACCGGGCAAACCCCGCTCGAGGCGCTGGCCGCCGACGCGCTCGGCCGCAACGAGATCCTGGTCGATGTCGCCGAACAGGGGCTCGAGGCGCGGCTGCTGGAGATCTTCCGCACCGCCGGCGCCAGCCTCGAAGATGGCGGCGCCAACACGCTGTTCCTCGCGTTCGGGCTGCTGCAGTGGCAGGAAGAACCGGGGGCGGAGGCGTCGTACCTGGCGCCGATCCTGCTCGTGCCCGTGACGCTCACGCGCCAGTCGGTGCGCAGCGGCTTCCGGCTGGTGCGGCACGACGACGAGGCCCTCGTCAACCCCACGCTGGTACAGAAGCTGGCCCAGGATTTCCAGCTGAAGCTGCCGGCGTTCGACGTGCTGCCGGCCGACGACAGGGGCATCGACGTGGCCGGCATCCTGCAGGCGTTCCGGCTGCATGTCGGCGAACTGAAAGGCTGGGAGGTGCGCGAGCAGGTCCACCTCGGCATCTTCTCGTTCACCAAGTACCTGATGTGGCGCGACCTGCAGGAGCGCCATCGCCAGCTGCTGGAGAACCCGGTGGTGGCGCAGCTGGTCGAGCACCCAGGCGAAGCGTTCGGCGGCACCGAACTCGGTTTCGACCCGCGCACGCTCGACCGCAGCCACCGGCCGGACGAGCTGTTTGCGCCGCTGCTGTCGGACTCCTCGCAGCTGCGCGCCATTTGCGTGGCCGAGAGCGGCACCAGCCTGGTCATCGAGGGGCCGCCCGGCACCGGCAAGAGCCAGACCATCACGAACCTGGTGGCCCACCTGCTGGCCACCGGCAAGACGGTGCTGTTCGTGTCGGAAAAGATGGCCGCGCTGGAAGTCGTGCACCGCCGGCTGGGCAGCATCGGCCTGGGCGCGTTCTGCCTGGAGCTGCATTCCTCCAAGGGGCGCAAGGCCGACGTGATCCGCCAGCTCGGCGTCGCGCTCGAGGCGGCGGGCACCCGCACCGTGAAGGACTGGGAGCTGGAAGCGGCACGCCTGGCCGCGCTGCGCGCCGGCCTGAACGACGTGGCCGTGGCACTGCACCGGCTGCACCCCAACGACCTGACCGTGTATGAAGCGATCGGCACCTGCATCGACCATGCGGGTGAACGCCCCGCCCCGTTCGCATGGCCAGACCCGGATGCACATGGCCGCACCGAGCTGGAAACATGGCGCGAAACGAGCCGGCAGATCGGTGCCCTGGGCAGCCAGCTCACCACGCTGGCAGGCCATGCGCTGGGCCGGATCGGCACGGCCGCCTGGTCGCCGTCGTGGGAACAGGACCTGCTCGACAGTGCCGGTGCCCTGGCCGCCCGTACCGCAACGCTCGACAAGGCGAGCCATGCGCCCTTGCAGCTGTTCGGCGCGGGACCGGAAGGCCTGTCGCTGGCCGACCTTGCCGCCCTCGACCGGCTGGCCGAGACCCTGATGGCAGCGCCGCGGGTACCGGCCGGCGTCGCCTTCATCGCGCATGACGAAGCGGCCCGCGCCAGGCTGGCGGCGCTGCGCGAACACGGCGTGGCGCGCAACCGCGCCTGGCAAGCGCTGGGCGGAAGGTACAGCGACGACATCGCGCAACTGCCGGCAGCGGCGCTGCGGCACGAATGGGCCGGCGCACACGCCGCCTGGTGGCCGAAAAGCTGGTTCGCCAAGCGCGCACTGCTGAACCGGCTGGCCGCGTATCGCACGGACCGGCAGCGGCCGGCCGAAGGCGATGTGGCGGCGCTGCTGGAGGCGCTGGCCAGGGTCAATGAGGAAGATGGCTACATTGCCGGCATGGCCGCCGAGGCCGGCGCCGTGCTGCAACACGACTTCGCGGCGCACCGCACGGACTGGGAGGCGGTGGCGCGTGCCGAACGGTGGGCCAGGGAGTATGCCGACGCCGTGGCGCGGCTGGCCGGTGGCGATGCGGCGCTGGCCGCCGCACTGCGCGCCAGCCTGCTGCCATACGTGACGGAAAACCGCACACTGCTGGCGCCGGATGCGCCGGCCGGCGCCGCCCTCGCCGCCTATCGCGATGCCTGGCGCGACTTCAGTGCACAACTGCGCACCACGTCGAACCTGGCAGGCAGCGGCGACATGCTGGGCCTGGCACCGGGTTCGGCGGGTGCGCTGGCGCAACTGGCCGCCATCCTGGATGGCTGGCAGCAGCATGCGCGCCAGTTGCGGCCCTGGTGCCTGTGGCAAGGCGTGCGGGCCCGCGCCATCGCCAGCGGCCTGCAAGGCGTCGTCGCGGCGCTGGAAGGGGGGACCGTAGCGCTCGAGAACGTGCCGGACTTCTTCGAATACAGTTACCGCAACTGGTGGGTGCGCAAGGCCATCGACCGCGAGCCGGTGCTGTGCGCGTTCTCCAGCGCCGACCACGAGCGCAAAATCCGCGAGTTCCGCCAAGCCGACGAGCGCTTCCAGCTGCTCACGCAACAATACGTGGCCGCCTCCCTCGCCGCCCGCATTCCCGCCGCGGCAACGCTGGCCACCGGCTCGGATTCCGAGCTGGGCCGGCTGCGCCGCGAGCTGCAGAAGCAGCGCCGGCACATGCCGATCCGCCAGCTGATCGCCGGCATGCCGACCTTGCTGCCGCGGCTGAAACCCTGCCTGCTGATGTCGCCGCTGTCGGTGGCGCAATACCTCGATGCGGACCATGCGCAGTTCGATGTCGTGATCTTCGACGAAGCGTCGCAGATCCCGGTCTGGGATGCCGTGGGCGCCATCGCCCGGGGCCGCCAGCTGGTCTGTGTCGGCGACCCGAAGCAGCTGCCGCCGACCAGCTTCTTCGGCCGCACCGACGATGGCGAAGAAGGCGAAACGAGGTCGGACGTGCAGGATCTGGAAAGCATCCTCGACGAATGCCTCGGCATCGGCCTGCCGCAGCTCACGCTGAACTGGCACTACCGCAGCCGCCACGAAAGCCTGATCGCGTTCAGCAACGCCACCTACTACGGCGGCCAGCTGGTGACGTTCCCGTCGCCCGTTACCGAGGATACCGCCGTGCGGTTCCAGCATGTGCCGGGCGTCTACGACCGGGGCGGCTCGAAGACCAACCGGGCCGAGGCCGACGCCATCGTGGCCGCCATCGAGCAGCACTATCTCGATCCGGCGCGGCGCCGGCACACGCTGGGCGTGGTGACCTTCAACGGCGCGCAGCAGAACCTGATCGAACGGTTGCTCGAGGAACGGCGTCGCGGCAATCCGGCGCTCGACGCGGCCATTGCCTTGCCGGCCCAGGAACAGCTGTTCATCAAGAACCTGGAAAACGTCCAGGGTGATGAACGCGACATCATCCTGTTCTCGATCACCTACGGGCCGGACGCACAGGGCAAGGTCAGCCTCAACTTCGGCCCGCTGAACCTGGAAGGCGGCCAGCGCCGGCTGAACGTGGCGATCTCGCGTGCGCGCCAGGCGGTCGTCATCTTCAGCACGCTGCTGCCGGAACAGATCGACCTGGCGCGCGTGCGGGCCAGCGGCGTGCGCGACCTGAAGCATTACCTGGAATTCGCCATCCGCGGTAGCCACGCGCCGGCCGCCGCCGGCGATGCGCAAGGCGCGAGCGCTTTCGAACGCCAGGTGGCCATGGCGCTGCGCGAACGCGGCTGGACCGTCCATCCGCGGGTCGGCGTCTCGGCCTATCGCGTCGATCTCGGCGTGGTGGATCCCCGCACGCCGGGGCGCTACCTGCTCGGCATCGAATGCGATGGGCCGTCATACCATTCGGGCGCCACCGCCCGCGATCGCGACCGGCTGCGCCAGCATGTGCTGGAAGGGCTGGGCTGGAACCTGTTCCGCGCCTGGTCGACCGACTGGTGGCTCGACCCGGAAGAACCGCTGCGGCGGCTGCTGGCCCGGCTCGACGCGTTGCTGGCGCAGGCGGAAACACCGCCCGGCGCCGGGCCAGCTGCGGCCCTCCCCGCCGGCTCCGGGGCCATCGCGCCTGCCGAAGCGGCCCAGGCCGAGCCGGTGCCGCCGGACCATGCTGCGCCGGCGCGGCCGGACGTGTCCACGCTCTACCTGCCGGTGGTTCTGCCGAAAGGCGACCCGGAGCGCTTCTACGAACCCGCGGCCGCGCCCGAGCTGCGCCACCAGCTGAACCGGATCATCCATGAAGAAGGCCCGGTGGCGCAGCCGGCGCTGTTCCGGCGCATCATCCGCGCCTGGGGCCTGGCCCGCACCGGTTCACGCATCGAAAAACACCTGGCCGCGCTGCTGCCGGCGCCGGTGCGCACCAGCACGGAGGATGGTCCCGAAGGCATGGTGTTCTACTGGCCGGAGCATCTCGACCCGGCTGCGTGGAGCGGCTACCGGCTGCCGGGAGCGGACCCCGACGGCAAGCGCGCCATCGACGAGATCGCGCTGGAGGAACTGGGCAATATCGCGCTGTATGTGCTGGAGCAGCAAGGCGGCACCACGCAGGCCGGCCTGGCACGCGCGGTGTGCCGGCTGCTGGGCATGGCACGCGCCAGCGCCGAGGCGGAACAGCGGATCGGCCGCGCGCTGGGGCATGGCCGGCTCGCCGGCCTGGTCACCGTCGCCGATGGCGTGGTGTCCCGGCAAGAATGAAGGCACGGACCGGACCGCGGCCCCGACCTGGCCGGCCCGTCCGTAGCGTTCAGTCGAACGGGTTGGCGACCTTCTTGACCGCCGGCGCCGGCAGCTTTGCCGGCAAGTCCTTGCGGCCTTCGAGCCCGGCGACGACCGCGCCCAGCAAGTCGTGCAGGGCACGCGCGTCCGCCAGGCCTTTCTGGTCCAGCGTCAGGTCGATATCGCCATCGATCGTG
>DASVVD010000097.1:0-7190 GCA_036386715.1 Pseudoduganella sp. | reverse complement strand
CGCGGCGGCGTAATGGTTTGATTGGCGCCAAGCGAACGTTCCCCGATGTTGGTATGACCCGATTCTATCGAGCAGGGGATTAAGTCAGCGTTAAATGATGCCGCGATGTTGCACGGCGGGCTGTCCATATAGTGCACTAGGCGGCACGGCAACCCGATGCGGGCCCGCCACTGCGCGCCATTGCCGGCCGCGCCGCCGACCGGGCCACCAGATCGTCGACATTCGATGCCAGGGCATCGATGACGCGGGCGAGGCCGCAAGCCCAGCCGCCCGATGCGGAGGCGCTTTCCTGGGACTGCACCGATCGCTCGCAAAGCACCTCGACCGTCACGACGAGCGTGGCGGCAAGCATCACCGTAGCAAGCAGTACCCCGGCCAGTTCGGCGAGCATGCGCAGCCGCGCCCTTGCTGCATCCGACAAGCCTCGCGGTGCCGCGCCATGCTGCGTCTCGCGTTTCATGCTGCCTCCTGTTTTCACCGACTATACCTCCTGCGCCGGTGCGTCTTTCTCACCAAATCCCACAGCGGGCAGGAAGAATCGCCTGCGGCACCGGTCGCCGATGCCGCGGCGTCATCTCACGCGCGCCGGCCGCGCCAGGCCACGACACGTCGCACCGCCCCGAGCCAGGCCGGCAGGCGGGCGTTGACGAAATAAATCGCCAGCACCAGCGCGCAGGCAACCCACATCGACCATAGCGTATGCGTGAGGAAGTGCGCGCCACGCAGCTGCTGCAGCCAGCCCACGATACCGCCCAGCACCAGCATCGCACCGCCCGCGGCCAGCGCCTTGAGCCGGTTGCCGGGCCACCAGAATGCGGCGATGGCGATCAGCCACAGGGCGCTCGATGCATGGCCTCCCGGCATGCAATGGCCTGGCTCGATGCCTGCAGGCATCCATTCCAGCAGCCGGATATAAGGCGCGGCGCCGCCGTAGCGCTGCAGGTCCCATGGGCAGTGCGATACGCTGGCGCGCTTCAGCAGGCTGATGACCAGCGGCACGAACACGGCCGACATGGCCAGCACGCGAACGCCGTTGCGGTAGGTGGCGGACCAGTGCGGCGCTGGCCGCACCGCATCCCAGATGGCCCGCATCACGGCGAACGCACCCAGTGCCGAGAACAGGCTCTTCAGGATGACGTGATTGAAGGTCTCGGCCAGCCACGCATGCTGCATGGGGAAACTGCGGGTGGCCCGGTCGAACGCGGCGTCGGCCAGGGCGATATCGATATCGGTGAAATTGCCGATCCAGAGGATCAGTGCGGCGGACAGCAGGAGGCCCGCGCACGCGGCGACAGCCGCGCGCCGGCGAAGGAATTCAGTTATCACGGGAACAGGAATGGAACAGGTCGAGCCTGGGGTTATAGACGGCGGTGCTGACGTTCAGGAGCCCGAGCACCGAGTGGAACACGTTATCGTGTGAGAATTCCTGCGCGCTGCGCGCGGCAAGGCAGGTATGGTCGATCCTGAAACGCTCGTGAAACCCGTCGGAAAGCCAGAGCATCATCGGCACGTGCCGCTGTTCGGCCGGCGCCAGGATGTAGGGCGCGCCGTGCAGGTACATATTCTTCTCGCCGAGCGACTCGCCATGGTCAGAGAAATACAGCATGGCGGTATCCACGCCGTCTTCCGCGGCGGCGGCGCGCAGCAGGTCGATCGTCTTGCTCAGCACATGGTCGGTGTACAGGATCGTGTTGTCGTAGGCAGCAACGATCGCCTCGCGCGAGCACTGCTCGAGTTCGTTGGTCTGGCATACCGGTCCGAACCTGCCGAAGCCTGGCGGATAACGCTTCCAGTAAGCCGGGCCATGGCTGCCCTTCTGGTGCAGGACGATGACCATATCCCTTTTTGCGTCGCGGATCTTCTGCGGCAGGTCGCGCAACAGGCGCTCGTCGAAGCATTCTTCCGCATTGCAGAGCGGATCGCCGGCCACGGGCACCGACAGGTCTTCATACTGCACGCGGTCGCAGGTTTCCTTGCAGCCGGAATTGTTGTCTCGCCAGAGCACGTCGAAACCGGCGTGCTTCAGTACGTCGAGCAGGCCCTCCTGGCGGCGTGCCGCGTCTGCCGAATAGTCCTCACGGTTGATGTCGGAGAACACGCAGGGCACCGACACGGCCGTCGCCGTGCCGCACGAAGTGACATGGTTAAAGTTGACCAGCCCCTGCTGCTGCGCGAGCAGCGGGTTGGTCTGGCGCGCATAGCCGTTCAGGGAAAAGTTCATGGCGCGGGCCGTTTCACCCACCACGATGATGGTCACTGTCCTGCGGCCGGGCGCCGCGGCCCATTTGATGCCCCTGCCGGCGTCGGTACCCAGCGGGGTGATGACCGCCGGTATGGCCCATCGCCGTTTCAGGTAGCCACTGGTGGCCTGGAACATGTTCGTCGGTGTCAACAGGAAGCGCAGCTCGCGGTGCTCGCGTACGGCCGGCGCCAGCGTCTTGAACATCAGCAGCAACAGGCAGGTCAACGCCAGCAGCGATCCGGCCACCGTGCCGAGCTTTACCAGCAGGTCGCGGCCCACCGGCGGGTAGTGCAGCGGCAGGAAACACACCAGCAGCGACGGCAGGATGCCCAGCAGTGTAATGGTCTGCAGCAACTGCCAGCTGAGCAGTTCGGTGGCTTCCCTGGGATCCGTCTCGACCACGTTCTGCACCATCGATGCGTCGATCACGATCCCGTACTGGTTCATGAAATAGGATGCGGCCGAGGCGCCGAGGAACAGGATGACCAGCACCGGCTTGATGAGATAACGGAAATTGACCAGCGTGAGGACGGCGTTGAACAGCAGTACCAGCGCGACCACCGCGCCGAGATAGATTGGCAGGTTCGCCAGGCGCGCGCCACCGGTCGCGGCCAGGAAAACCTTCCAGAACCTGAAATTGCAGGCCAGGACAAGGAATGCCGAAGCACCAACCGTCAGCAACGACGCGCTGACGCCCGGCAGCGCGATGGCCGGCAGCGCGAGCTTGGGCAGTTTAATTCTTGGCAGGACGACCCTTGGCATATTGAAGTTCCTTGGAGGAAGCTTCTACGATAACCATGCACCAGTAAAGTGCGCGTCAAGTACAGGTTAAGGTCGGGTTAACCCGGTTGCAGACAGCACCGGACGCCGTGTCGTGTGGACACGATCCGACACAGTCGGGGACAATTGGCAAAACCTCAAGGGACCAGGCCTTGCAGTGCCGGCATACGGCATTGCCATGCGCCCGGCTGGCAGGTCAGTATCGCAGGGAGATCAATCATGGCGGCGCTTCACGGCTGGTTGTACTGGGCATTCCTGTCGGCCTTCTTTGCCGCGCTGACGGCCATCTTCGCCAAGGTCGGCATCCGCGGCGTCGACCCGGACATGGCCACGCTGATCCGCACCGCGGTGATCATCGTGCTGCTGGCAGCGTTCGTGCTGGTCACGGGTAAATGGACCGCACCGGCATCGCTGGCGCCACGCACCTGGCTGTTCCTGGGCCTGTCCGGCCTGGCCACTGGCGCCTCGTGGGTGTGTTATTTCCGGGCGCTGCAGATTGGCGAAGCATCCAGGGTGGCACCCGTCGACAAGCTCAGCGTCGTGTTCGTCGCCTTGCTCGCGTTTGCCTTCCTGGGCGAACGGCCGACAGTGCGCGAATGGCTCGGGCTTGCCATGGTCGGCGGCGGTGTCGTACTGCTTGCCTGGCGGGCCTGAAGCGCTGCCAAGGCCATTGGATCCCGGGCTGGAACGATTCCTTGCCGCCAGCGGCTTTTGAGGCTTGCGGTGATCTGCACTTCGGGCACGACACTGATGGGATCGGCGGCGCTCAGGTCGATGAGCGCTACCAGCCTATGGACGGCCAACCCGCCGCGCCCTTGCGCTGTGCAGCCACGATGGCAGGCTTACCCCCGGTCTTGCGCAGAACGCGCGGCGTACAGCGCCAGCACCGCGCCCGCCAGCAGGATCGCCGCGCTGGCGCCGAACGTGGCCTGGTAGCCCAGGCCGTCGAACAGCAGGCCGCCGGCCCCGGCCCCGATGGCGATCGCCAGCTGCACGATGGCGACCAGCAGGCCGCCGCCGGCCTCGGCATCGTCCGGCAGCGAGCGGGCCAGCCAGGTCCACCAGCCCACCGGCGCCGCGGTGCCCAGCAGGCCCCACAGTGCCAGCAGGACCATCGTGACGGGCATGGACGCGCCGAACACGACGAGGCCCACCGCGATCGCGGCCATGATGGCGGGAATGGCGGCCAGCGTGCGGTACAGGCCGTCCTTCAGGAAGCCGCCGATCAGCGTGGTGCCGACGAACCCGGCAATGCCGACCACCAGCAGCATCAGCGACAGCATCGACGGCGTGACGTGCGTGACGGCCTCCAGGAAGGGCCGCAGGTACGTAAACAGGGCGAACTGGCCCATGAAGAACAGGCTGCAGGCCGCCATGCCGAGCACGATCGGCGGGCGCCGCAGCAGCGTGAAGATCCTGCCGGGCGGCTGGCGGTCCCGGGCAGGCATGCTGGGCAAGCTCAACAGCTTCCAGGCCAGGGCGATCGCGGCAACCGGGACCACTGCGAAGAACGCGCCACGCCAGCCGATCACGGCGCCCAGCAGGCTGCCGAGGGGTGCGGCCACCACCGTTGCCAGCGCATTGCCGCCATTGACGATCGCCAGCGCCCTGGGCACCTGCCCGTCGGGAACCAGGCGCATGGCCGTGGCGGCCGACATCGACCAGAAGCCGCCGATGGCGATGCCGATGAAGGCCCGGCCGATCATGAACACGGTGTAGTTCGGCGCGAACGCGGCAACGGTGCCGGACACGATCATCATCAGGGTGAGCGCGCTGAGCAGGATCTTGCGGTCCAGCCGGCCGGCGAGCGATGCGATGAACAGGCTCGTCACCAGCGCGAACGCCCCCGAAACGGCAATCGCCTGGCCCGCCTGGCCTTCGGTGATGTGCAGGTCACTGGCGATCGGCGTCAGCAGGCTGACCGGCATGAATTCGGAGGCCACCAGCGCGAAAGCGGCAAGCGACAGCGCCAGCACCCCGCCCCAGGCCGCCGGGCCGGCTGGCGCTGCATGCATTCTTGAGGAGACTTGTGGCTGCATGGCTCAGGCCTTTCCGGTGGGGTTGACGGTCGCGCGGCGCACGGCGCCCCGGCTGACGTGAATATTGTGTGGTCTGGCTGTCAAAATCGGCTCTTTCGTTAAAAGCATGCATGGATGGATACGCGATGCGCGGGCGATACACGATGCGTGTTGCCCGACCAGGCGATGCATGGCATTGCGGAGAAGGCTGCATGGTATCGGCAAACGGAAGCAGGAAACCACCGTGTCATTGCTTGGCCTTATGAACATCGAACATGAATAGCGAATCGATTCATGTCCTGTGGCTCATGAAACAACGACCAGCCCCGGGCAGCGTCCAAATCGGGGACCAGCTGCCCTGCCCTTTGGCCGATGCGCCGCGGCGGCCGTAACGCTAGCATGGCGTTTCAGGTCCGGCTGCCGGCGCCAGCCGCCGGCAGCAAGGCCAACAAACCCGTGAAAGGCAGCATGAGCACGACCGACCACCCCGCCACGCCTGTCCGCCTGCCGATCGGCACTGCCCATGGCGTGGTGTTCGACGTCGTTGCCTGGGGTCCGTCACAGGCCGATGTCGATCTCAGCGTGGCCTGCATGTTCGAGCGCGAAATGGGCAATGCCGGCATGACCGGCGGGCTGCTGGCGCTGGATGGTGCCCTCGGCGGCCAGCTGTCGCACCTGCGGGCGGCGGGAGCGTTCCGGGCACAGCCGATGGAAACACTGCTGGTGACATCCCCGCCGGCGGGCGTGGCCGCGCGGGCCGTGCTGGTGATCGGATTGGGCGATCCGGCGCTGCTGGAGGGCGACGTGCTGCGGCGCGCCACCCGTGTCGCGATGCGCGAGGCCATCCGCTTCGGTGCCGCGTCGATGGCCTTCGCGCCCAGCGTGCTCGATGCCGGCCACACCGACAACGCCCCGCTCGACATGCAGCACGTGATGCTGGACGGCATGCTGGGCGCCTTGCGCGCCGAGCACATGCTGGCCGGGGCCGGCCTGGCAGCTGCGCCGGTGCTGCGCCATTGCAGCTTCGACGTGGGGGCACCGCGTGCCCAGGCCGCCGGTCTCGCGTTCGCGGCGGCATTCGCGCGGCTGGCCGGCGCAGGCATGCCGCCAGCCTGACTGTCCCTTCGCTGTCCCTGCATCCACCCGCCCCCAGGCGGACACCAATGCCGGGCGTGCCGGCGAAGTGTACTGGTACAAAGCCCGCTACGATGGCGGCGGCCATCGGCAAGGTGTATCGGTACGGTACCAACCGCTTCCGTTAGCATGGAGCTTCCTGCCTGCGGAGCCAAACCATGCAACTCCTGATCCCCTTCCTGCCGCTGATGATGTTCGCCTTCGTGTCCTCGATCACGCCCGGCCCGAACAACATCATGCTTACCTCGTCCGGCATCTGGTTCGGCTTTCGCCGCTCGGTGCCGCACATGCTGGGCATTACCATCGGATTCGGCGTCTTGCTGGCCATCTGCGCGATGGGCATCGGCGCACTCGTGATGGCGCTTCCGGCGGCGCAGCTGGCGCTCAGGATCGCGGGTTCGGGCTACCTGCTGTACCTGGCCTGGCAGTTGCGCAACATGAACTTCGACCGGCAGGGCGAGCAGGCGCAGCGGCCCATGGGCTTCATGGCGGCCGCCGCATTCCAGTTCTGCAACCCGAAAGCCTGGGTCATGGCGATCACCGGCAGCTCGGCTTTCCTGCCGCAAGGCATGCCAATGCCGCTCGCGGTCGCGCTGTACTGCCTGATTTTCTGCGCGGTCAACTTGCCGTGCATATCGGTGTGGGCCGGCGCCGGCGCACTGCTGCGGCGCTACCTGTCGCAGCCGCTGTGGCGCAAGGTGTTCTGCGCGGTGATGGTGGGGTTGACGGTGTACTCGGCCGTGGCGATCTGGCTGTAGGCGGGTTGTATCGACCGGCTGCGGCTATCCCAGTGTCGCGTGCGCGACGGTGCGCAACGCGATGCCGATACAGCCGCCGAGTACTGCCGGCCGCCAGACCCTGGCCACGCGGCGGCCCGCGGAAACGAGGATGGCGACGCCGGGCACGTCCATTGTGTGAATGAGCCAGCCGGCGCTGCCGTTGACCAGGGCCGCATCGGCGATGCCTTGGCGGTGCAGGTCGTCCAGCAGGCCGAACACCGCCGTGCCGCCGGCGAG
>DASVVD010000096.1:0-6682 GCA_036386715.1 Pseudoduganella sp. | reverse complement strand
CGCCTGAGACGCTTCTTGCATTAACAATCACAAAACGATTCGTTCCCCCGGCCGGGGCGCATCGATACCATTCTTGCACCGTCATCACCTGTCATGACAGGCCATACCAGCAAGCAAGGACACCATCCATGACTCTTTTCCGGGCCCTCGAATCCTCCGCCGCACCGCTGTATTCGCAGGTGCGCGAACGCCTGCGCGAGCGGATCGTCGACGGCACCTATGAACCCGAAGCGCGCCTGCCGGCCGAAAGCGAGATCAGCGCCATCTTCAGCGTCAGCCGCATTACCGTGCGCCAGGCGCTGGCCGACCTGCAGAACGAGGGCCTGATCGTGAAAGTGCCCGGCAAGGGCACCTTCGTGGCGCGGCACCGGCCGAGCCAGGACCTGGCGCAGCTGGAAGGCTTCGGCGAGGCGATGTCGCGGCGCGGCCATACCGTCATCAACCATGTGCTCAGCCATGTGACGGTGCCGGCCGACGCCGAGGTGGCCAGCCGGCTGCACCTGCCGGAAACGGCCAGGGTCACCGAGATCCGCCGCGTGCGCCACGTCGACGATGAGCCGGTCTCGTATGAAGTCACGTACCTGCCGACCCGCATCGGCGACCGCCTGCGCGGCGAGAACCTGGCCGAACGCGACATTTTCCTGATCCTGGAAACGGACTACGGCCTGCTGCTGTCGCATGCCGATATCCAGGTCGGTGCCATCAGCGCCGACCTGGCACTGGCGAAAGCCCTGTCGGTACCGCCCGGCACCGCGCTGCTGCGCATCGAACGCCTTACCTGGACCGTCGATGGCGTGCCCCTCGATTTCGAATACCTGTACGTGCGCGGCGACGCGTTCGAGTACACCCTGCGCCTGCCGCGCCGTGCCGGCCAGCGCTCCACTGCAACCAGCAACTGAGCTACAACCGAGCTGGCAACCGAGCCGGCAACTGAACAGGAACAATCATGGAAACACATGTACAGACCGTCGACGTGCTGGTCATCGGCGGCGGCACCGCCGGGCCGATGGCCGCCGTGAAGGCAAAGGAAGCCAACCCCGCGCTGCGCGTGCTGCTGCTGGAAAAGGCCAATGTGAAACGCAGCGGCGCGATCTCGATGGGCATGGATGGCCTGAACAATGCCGTGGTGCCGGGCTTCGCCACGCCCGAGCAGTATGTCAAGGAAATCACGGTCGCCAACGACGGCATCGTCAACCAGAAGACCGTGATGGCCTACGCGCAGAACAGCTACGCGATGATCGAGGAACTGGACCGCTGGGGCGTGCGCTTTGAAAAGGATGAAACGGGCGACTATGCGATGCGCAAGGTGCACCACATGGGCACCTATGTGCTGCCGATGCCGGAAGGGCACGATATCAAGAAGGTGCTGTACCGCCGCCTGAAGCGCACCCGTGTCGAGATCACCAACCGCCTCGTCGCCACGCGCCTGTTGCTGGCGGAAGACGGCAGCATCGCCGGCGCGATGGCCTTCGACTGCCGCACGGCCGATTTCCACGTGATCCGCGCCAAGTCGGTGGTGCTGGCGACCGGCGCGGCCGGCCGCCTCGGGCTGCCTGCCTCCGGCTACCTGTTCGGCACCTACGAGAACCCGACCAATGCCGGCGACGGCTACAGCATGGCGTACCACGCCGGTGCCGAGCTGTCGGGCATCGAGTGCTTCCAGATCAATCCGCTGATCAAGGACTACAACGGCCCGTCGTGTGCCTATGTGACCGGCCCGTTCGGTGGCCACACCACCAACGCCAGGGAGGAACGCTTCATCGAGTGCGACTACTGGAGCGGCCAGATGATGCAGGAGTTCTATAACGAACTGCAGGGCGGCAACGGCCCGGTGTTCCTGAAGCTGAACCACCTGGCCGAGGAAACCATCCAGACCATCGAGACGATCCTGCACACCAACGAGCGGCCGAGCAGGGGGCGCTTCCACGAAGGACGCGGCACCGATTACCGCCAGCACATGGTCGAGATGCACATCTCGGAGATCGGCCTGTGCAGCGGCCACTCGGCCTCCGGCGTGTGGGTGAACGAGCATGCGCAGACCACCGTGGCCGGCCTGCATGCCGCCGGCGACCTGGCCTGCGTACCGCACAACTACATGCTCGGTGCCTTCGTGTACGGCAAGCTGGCCGGCGAAAGCGCGGCGGCCTATTGCGCGGCGCACGAGCTGCCGGCGGTGGATGAAGCCCAGGTCGAACAGGAGCGCCGGCGCGTGTGGGCGCCGCTGCAGCGCGAGGACGGCCTGCCGCCGAACCAGGTCGAGTACAAGCTGCGCCGCATGGTCAACGATTACCTGCAGCCGCCGAAGGTCACGAAGAAAATGGAAATCGGGCTGCAGCGCTTCGAGACGATCCGGCAGGATCTCGACCGCATCCAGGCGCGCAATCCGCACGAATTGATGCGCGCGATGGAAGTGCATGCGATCCGTGACTGCGCCGAGATGGCGGCGCGTGCATCGCTGTACCGCACCGAGAGCCGCTGGGGGCTGTACCACAACCGTGTCGACTACCCGCAGCGCAACGACCAGGACTGGTTCGTGCATGTGCAGCTGCAAAAGCAGGATGGCGAAATGGTCTGCTTCAAGCGGCCCATCGAACCGTACATCGTGCCGCTGCAGGATGAAGAAAAAACCGCTTACCAGCGCCTGCGCGTGGTCGAGCCCATAGCCGCCTGAAGGAGAAGCAATGCCCACCACGATCAACATCACCAGCGTGCCCGTCAGCGTGGACGAGGACCTGTGCATCGCCCACAAGGGCTGCACCGTCTGCGTGGACGTCTGCCCGCTCGACGTCCTCGCCATCGACCTGGTGAAAGGAAAGGCCTACATGAAGTTCGACGAATGCTGGTACTGCATGCCGTGCGAGAAGGATTGCCCCACCGGGGCGGTGCATGTCGACATCCCTTATCTGCTGCGATGACTCCTGCAACAACCTTTGGAGAATAAGAAAATGAAACTGTCCAGATCCCTGCCCGGCCTCGCATTGCTGGTAGTGTTTGGCGCCGCCAATGCCGAAACGATCCGCGTTGCCATCGGCACGCAGGACACCACGATCAACTGCGCCACCGGCGGCCTGCTGATCCGCGAGCTGAACCTGCTCGACAAGTATCTGCCGAAGGACGGCAAGTACAAGGACGCGAAATACGACATCGTGTGGAAGAACTTCACCTCCGGCGCGCCGCTGACCAATGAAATGGTGGCCGGCAAGCTCGATATCGGCTCGATGGCCGACTTCCCCGGTTCGTTCAACGGCGCGGCGCACCAGAAGGCCGGCAAGAAGAGCATCTTCATCACTGTGCTGTCCGGCAGCACGCTGGGCTCCGGCAACGGCATCGTGGTGCCGAAAGGGTCCAGCGTGCAGTCGCTGGCGGAACTGAAGGGCAAGACGATCTCGGTGCCGTTCGCGTCGACCGCGCACGGCATGCTGCTGCGCGCCGTGAAGGCGCAGGGCTGGGATCCGGAGAAGGACGTCAACATCACCACGCAGGCGCCGGAAATCGCCGGCTCCGCGCTGCAGAGCAACAAGATCGAAGCCCATGCCGACTTCGTGCCGTTCGCCGAGCTGTTCCCGCACCGCGGCTACGCCCGCAAGATCTTCGACGGCTCGCAGGCCAAGGCCGCTACGCTGCACGGCAGCCTGGTGGATTCGGCCTACGCGAAGAAATATCCGGAGATCGTGACGGCCTACCTGCGCGCCGCGCTGGAGGCGGACCGGCTGATCGCCGCCGAGCCGGAGAAATACAGCGAGCTGATCGCCAAGGTCACCGGCATCGAGGCGGAAATCAACTACCTGTTCCACGGACCGGTCGGCCTGCAGACGCGCGACTTCACCTGGAAGCCGGAGTACCGCCAGGCGGTGGCCACGTCGATCCAGACGCTGCGCCTGCTCAAGCGCACCGACAGCGATATCGATGTGAACAGCTTCGTCGACGATTCCTACCTGCGCACGGCATTCAAGCAGGCCGGCCTCGATTACGAGAAGGCGCTGAAGAACTACGCCAAGCTGCCCCTGAACGCCAGGGATGCCGTGAGCGGCAAGCCGATCGCCGACTTCAAGCGGCTCACGCAGATCTGGGTGCAGGGCGAGCCGCTGGTGCGCCACTATGCCGATGCCGCCACGGCCTTCGCCGAACTGCGCAAGCTGGAGCAGGCCGGCAAGAAGGTGCGCACCGTGTATGCGCATGACCAGGAAACCGGCCTGAAACTGCTGGCGGCCGATGCGTTCTTCGTCGTCAAGGGCAAGGAAGCCGGCGCGTTCCTGCTGAAGGCCGATGCCGATGCGTATGCCAAGACGAACGGCGGCCAGGTGGTGGGCTACGACCGGCTGAAGGCCGGCACCGCGAGCTGACCTGGAAAGGGCCACCGTGAGCATCCTCGATCCCCGCACGCTGCGCCGTGCCCTCATCGGCCTGCTGTCGCTGGCCGCCTGCGTGGCCGCCTGGCAGTGGGCTGCTTCCCGGCAGGTCGACCTCGGCCTCGTCACCTTCCAGAACGTGCCGGCACCCGTGCAGGTGATGGCGGCGGCCAGGGACCTGGTCGAATCGCCCAAGCTGTCGCAGCACCTGTCGGCCAGCGTCTATCGCGTATTTGCCGGGTTTGCCGGCGCCGCCGTTGCCGGCATCGTGCTGGGCCTCGTCATCGGGCGCTCGCGCTGGGTGGAGGAGGTGCTGATGCCGCCGCTCGAAGTGCTGCGGCCGATTCCCGCCGTGGCATGGATTCCGCTGGCGATCCTGATGTTCCCGTCGTCCGAGGCATCGATGGTGTTCATCACGTTCATCGGCGCGCTGTTCCCGATCCTGCTGAACACGATCCACGGCGTGGAGGCGGTGGATGCCCGGCTGGTCGCCTCGGCGCGCAGCCTCGGGGCAGGGCGCTGGAGCATCTTCGCCGAAGTGATCCTGCCGGCGGCCGCGCCGAGCATCGTCACGGGCCTGGCGATCGGCATGGGCACCGCGTGGTTCTGCCTGGTGACGGCGGAGATGATCTCGGGCCAGTTCGGCATTGGCTACTACACGTGGGCGTCGTACACGATCCAGAACTACCCCGAGATCGTGGTGGGCATGCTCTTCATCGGCGCCATCGGCATGGGCAGCAGCATGCTGGTGAAGAAAATCGGCAACCTGTTCCTGCCGTGGTACCTGATGACAAGGACAAAATCATGAACCGCGAATCAATCGCTGGACTTTCCGCACTTGAAGAACGCGCCGTGGCGCGTGGCGTGAACCCCGGCGTCCTCGGCAGCATCGACATCGAGCACCTGACGATCCGGCTCGGCCAGGGAAAACAGGCATTCGATGCGGTGCAGGATGTGTCGCTGCACATCCGGCCCGGCGAATTCATCTGCGTGCTGGGCCCCTCCGGTTGCGGCAAGTCCACCTTGCTGGGCGGGCTGGCCGGTCACTGGCAGCCGAGCGGCGGCAGTATCCGCGTCGATGGCGATACCGTGGCCGGGCCGCACCCCGATCGCGGCCTGGTGTTCCAGCAGCACACGCTGTTCCCGTGGAAGAAGGTGCTGGACAACGTGGCCTTCGGCCTGAAGATGAAAGGTGTCGATCGCACCGAACGCCGCCAGCGGGCGCGCGACATGCTGAAACTGGTCGGCCTGGAAGGTTTCGAGGACCGCTACCCGGTGCAGCTTTCCGGCGGCATGCAGCAGCGCGTGGAAATCGCCCGCGTGCTGATCAACGGCCCGCGCGTGATGCTGATGGACGAGCCGTTCGGCGCGCTCGACGCCCAAACCCGCCTGAAGATGCAGGAGCTGCTGCTGGACGTGTGGACCCGGGTAAAAACGACCATCGTGTTCATCACGCACGATATCGACGAAGCGCTGTTCCTGGCCGACCGCATCCTGGTGATGAGCCCCCGGCCGGGCCGCATCATCGAAGAAATCCACCTCGATTTTCCCCGCCCGCGTAACGCGGAGCTGGTGACGTCGCCGCAATTCACACAATACAAGCGCCACTGCCTGGCGCTGCTGCACCCGCACGCGAACATCGTGCCGCTCGACCGCCTGAGCCCCCTCGGGCCCGGCGGCACAGTACCCCATCATGCATAAGGAACCAGACAAGTGACCGATTACGATGACCCAGAACTGGCAGAAATCGCCGAACGGCTGCGCGCGCCGGATGCCACCGTACGCCGCATTGCCGTGCTGGCACTGGCGGACTTCGATGGCGACGCACACCTGCCGTTGCTGATCGCGGCGCTGGACGACGCCTCGGCCGAGGTGCGCGCCGAAGCCGCGCAGGCACTGGAGGCATTCGAGACGCCGGACAGCGTGGCCGGCGTGGCCCGGCTGCTGGCCGATGACGACGAGGACGTGCGCGCCGCCGCCGCGCAAAGCCTGGCGCAACTGAAGCTTGTTTCGTCGGCCATCGCGCTGCTGCCTTATCTGGCCAGCGGTGACGGTTTCGTACGGGCTGCGGCACTGCGCGCGGTGCGCGAATTGCGGGCGCCGGAAACCGCCGCGCCCGCGCTGGCGGCGCTGGACGATGCCGATCCGCTGGTGCGGCGCGAAGCCGTTGCCGTGCTGGGCTGGCTGAAACATGCCGAAGCCTTGCCCGCGCTGACACGGCTGGCGACCGGCGATTCGTATTCGGAAGTGCGCCGCGCCGCCGTGGGGGCGCTCGGTGGCGCCACCGACGATACCGTGCTGCCGGCGCTGCTGTCGGCGCTGCAGGACACCGC
>DASVVD010000095.1:0-10879 GCA_036386715.1 Pseudoduganella sp. | reverse complement strand
GCGCTTGCCTTTCGGCCCGGTCCACTCGTACCAGCCGTTCGCGGGCACGATGGCACGGCCGCTCTTGAGCAGCCGGCCCCAGTAGTTGTTGGTGAGTTTTTCAATGCGCGCGTTGACGCTGACCGGCAGCTTTTCCGCCGCCCAGGAGGCGCGGTAGCCCCAGTGCAGGTCGTCGACATGCAGCTTGCCGTCCACCAGGTGCAGCACCGGGCGGTAGGTGCCGGGCGCCGCGTTGAAGGTCGGCCGGGCCTCGCTGTCATAGACGGCGTCGGCCCAGCCGAAGGCGGCGACGTAGCGCCGGGCGATATCGTTTTGATCAAAGCGTCCACACATGTTGCCATGGTAGCAGCATGGCACCCGGCCGCCGCGCACTGCTGCCACCAACGGCCCAGCTCGTGTCCACTTTCGATCACCCTGGGGTCAACCCTGTTTTCGGACACGAGCTCGACACTAGGCAGCCCTCCTGGGGCGCTTAGTGTCCAGTCCGTGTCCGATTTCAGGGTTGACCCCAAGGTGGACACGAGCCCGGCGGCAGGGTCAGTCGGTCTGGCCCGTCATCGTGTCCTTCGGCTGTTCGGTCACGTCGCCCCACACCACGTAGTCGTCGACCGAATACAGCTTGCACGGTTCGCGGCTGGCGGCCTGGCAGGCGGCCAGAGCGCGCTCGTTCGGCATTTCGCCTTCCTCGGCCCAGCCCCAGGCGCCGCTGGACGACACGGCGAACGCGCGCGGCGTCTGCTTCGTCAGGAAGTCCTTGTACTGCCGGCGCCCCTGCTCGGGCAGGAACGGCACGGCCGCCGCGTCGTCGAGCGAGGCGAAATTGGTGCGCGGCTGCACTGCCGGCTCGGCCACCGCATACACCTGGTCGGTCGGCATGCCCACCTGGCGCAGGAAGCGTTCCACTTCCGGCAGCCACACCGGCTGGCCGTCGCGGCTGCCGAGCATGGTGTGGGCATCGTGTTTGAACGGGCCGTAGGACACCAGCTGCACCTTGCCGCCGTTGGCGGAAAAAGCGTCGTACATGCGGTTGACCAGCGCCGGGCCGAAGTAGCTGTCGTTGGCGCCGTACATCCACAGCGTTTCGATGCGGTTCTTGCGGCCGAACTCGGCAAAGGCGCTGACCAGCGACTGCTGCCAGTCGCAGCTGCCGCCGTGCACTTTCAGGCCGCCGGCGAAGTTCATGATGCCGCGCACGCCGGGCAGGTCCTGCGTCGACAGCGCAACGCTGGCCAGCCCGCCGTACGACTGCCCGGCGATCACGATGCGGTCCGGGTCGACATAGCCCTGCTCGCGGGCATAGGCCACCACGTCCGCGATGTCGCCGGCCTGCTGGTAGCCGTTGGCCTTCATGTTGCAGCCGAAATCGGAATACGTGCCGCCGGAGTGCGCGAAGCCGGTGCGCATCGGCACCATCACCGCATAGCCACGCCGTACGAACTGGGTGGCCATATAGACAAAGCGGTCGCGCCCCTGCGCGCGCGGGTCGCCCGGCGACTTGCCATGGTTGATGATCAGCAGCGGGAACGGGCCGGGCCCGGCCGGCTTGTACAGCGTGGTTTCCAGCTTCACGTTCATGCGCGGGCCGGCCGGCACCATGACGATCTGCTCGTTCAGGCGCGCATCCAGTGGCATTTGCACGGCCGCCGCGCAGGGTGCCACGACGGCGCACGACAACACGGTGGCAATGGCGAACTGGCGAAGGCGGGACAGGGCTAACACGGCGGCACTCTCGGAATTATTGGCTCAAGGCAATAACTCGATTCTGCTGGCAAAGCCCCGCCATTGCAATCCCAAAAGATTAATCTAAGCAATATTTAAGGCGTGACGCAAACCTTGGTGTTGCTTTATGGAACGTTTTTATTAGTCGGTCATGCGTAGGCTTGCCTGGAACGGCGACAGGGCCCCGGCCGCCCATATCATGGCGACAACTCGTTGCAGGGTTGGCCACGCCAATCGCAGTTTTACGACGTGGCCGTTGCGCGGCGGCGCGATATTCCAGGCCACCAGCGGTGTACGCGGCGTGAATTCTGTAAACTGGTGTTTCTCCAGAAGGAAAACAGCACAGGGAATCTCGCGTGGCGATTTCGGCATTGGGCATTGGCTTGACGGGACTGCAAGCCAATCTGAAAGGGTTGGGCGTGGCGGCGCATAACACCGCCAACATGAACACCGATAATTTCGTCCCGCAATCGGCCAGCTTCACCGAAGCCCGGCCGGTCGGCACCGGCGTGATGCTGTCGGTGGCCGCGCGCGACCTGTCGGCCGCCGAGAACGTCGGCGGTGCGCCTTCCGGCACCGATCCGGCCTCGTCGATCACCAGTTCGCTGGTCTACAAGGCCGGTTTCGACCTGTCGGCAAAGCTGATCCAGGCCGCCGACGAACGCCTCGGCACGCTGATCGACATCCGCGCCTGACACCGGAGCCGGGCGGCCCGCTTCGTGCCGTTATGGCATGATCGCCCGATCTCATTCAAGGCAGACCGGGCATGACCACTCCATCGACGCACGCTGGCACTTTTACCCACCTGATATCGGACTGCGACGGCGTGCTGATCGACAGCGAAGCCGTGGCGCTGCACGCCCTGGCCGACTACCTGGCACCGCTGCATGGCGACCGCGAGGCGTTACTGGCGCGGATCCGCCCGCGTCTGGGCCTGAAGCTGGAAGCCCTGGTGCTGGGCGTGTGCGCCGAGCTGGGGCTGCCCGAACCGACCGTGCCGGACCTGGCCGTGATGCGCTCGATGGTCGAAGGCGAATGCGACCGCAGGGCGCAGCCGATCCCGGGCGTGCGCGAGGCCTACGGGGCGATCGCACTGACGAAGGCGGTGGCCAGCAACAGCCGCCACGTGCGCGTGCAGGGCCTGCTGGGGCGCACCGGCCTGGCGCCGCTGTTCGACGGCGGCATCTACACCGCCGACCTCGCCGGCCGCCCGAAGCCCGATCCGGCGGTCTACCTGGCCGCTGCGGCCGGCATGGGCACCGCGCCGTCGCGCTGCATCGTGATCGAGGACAGCGTCACCGGCGTGCACGCGGCCGTGGCGGCCGGTGCCACGGTACTGGGCTTCGGCGGCGGCGAGCACAGCCCGGCCGGGCAGGCGCAGCTGCTGCGCGACGCCGGTGCCGCGCACGTGTTCGCCACGATGGCGGAACTGCCGGCGCTGGTGGCGAGCCTGCGCGCCGCAGGCTGAGCCGGGGCCTGTACTAGCCCATCGTCGGCCCCGGCGCCCCCATCAGCAAGCCCTCGATCGCATGTCCCTGCACCACCGTCTCGAGCCGGTCGACGACCCGGCATGACAGGTGGCGCCGCACCGCTTCCGGCAGGCCATCCCAGTAGCCGCGCGTGACCTGCAGGTCGTGCTTGTCGGCGTTGGTGCCATCCGGCGCATCCACGCCGAGCACGAACACGGGGCGCGATTTGTCGGACTGGTTGGCCGTGCCGCGGTGGATCGTCAGCGCCGAGCGCGCCGAGATGTCGCCTATTTTTGCCAGCTTGCGCTGCGCGCGCGCCTCGTAGCGGGGCCACAGTTCCTGCTCCGGGAACATGGGATTGCCGCCGGCCAGATCGTCCCACTGGGTGCCGAGGGCGATCTCGAACGGCCCCATGTCCTCGGTCACGTCGACCGTGGTGATGTTGAAGGCCAGCGAGTTCAGTCGCCTGCCGGTCAGCGTCGCCGCCGGCGACGGGAAGTCGCGGTGCCACGGCTGGTGCAGCGCGCCCGGGCCGGGCACGTCGAAGCCGGCCTCGACGACCTTGTAGTCGGGTCCCAGGATCGCGGTGCACACCGCCACCACCCACGGGTGCGTGACGATGTCGGCAAAGCCGCGCAGCCGTTCCGGGTGGATCTCCACGTAGAAGCGGTTCGGTCCGCGCGGCAGTGCGCCGCCCGGCCGGGCTTGCGCCTCGGCGAACAGGGTATCGATGTCCTCGCGCAGCTGCTGCACCCAGGCGCGCGGGAATGCGCCTTTCAGGGCGGTGAACCCGTCGCCATACAGCGCTCCCATGATCGTGGCCACGTCGTAGCCGGGATTGCCGGCATCGTTCCCCGTGCCATTCCCCACATCCTTGCCCGCCTCGTTTCGCGTATCGTTCATCTTGTCCTCCGTTGCGGCCATTGTAGGCAAAACTGGCAGCGGGCGCGGCACGGCTGGCCATGCGCGAAGTGTGCGCGGGCGAACAGCAGGACGGCCTTGCAACCCGCTAGCATTCCCCCATACATGCAGAAAACGGCACCGAGGGGGCAATCATGACGATCGGACGGGCCAGGCACGACGCAAGCGTGCCCACCGAGCAGCAGGCGGAGGGACAGGTTGTCGGCAAGCTTGCCTGCGGCGAACTGGAGGGCAATGCCGTGTCCACGCTGGGCAACCCCGGCGTGCGCCACTGGCAGGCCACCTACCTCGACAACGCCGACCTGGCGGACCGCGGCAACATCTTCTTTGCCGCCGTGGAAATGACGCGGATGCCGATGATCATCACCGACCCGAACCAGCCGGACGATCCGATCGTGTTCGCCAACGGCGCCTTCCTCGACCTGACCGGCTATACCCAGGAGCAGATCCTGGGCCGCAATTGCCGCATGCTGCAGGGGCCGGACACCGACCCGAGCACGGTGGCCGAGGTACGCAAGGCCTTGCGCGAGCAGCGCGCCGTGGCGGCGGACCTGCTCAACTACAAGGCCGACGGCACGCCGTTCTGGAACGCGCTGTTCATCGGCCCCATCTTCGACAAGAGCGGCAAGCTGCAATACTACTTCGCCTCGCAGATGGACATCACGCAGCGCCGCATCCAGGAGCAGTCCTACCTGCAGGCGCAGAAGATGGAGGCGATCGGCCAGCTGACGGCCGGGCTGGCGCACGACTTCAACAACCTGCTGCAGGTCGTCAACGGCAATCTCGAACTGGCCCAGCGCCTGCTGGACAAGAAGGCCCAGGCGCTGCAGGCGATCGGCCGGGCCCAGCGCGCCGCCATGAAGGGCGGTGCGCTGACGCAGCAATTGCTGACCTTCGCGCGCAAGCAGAGGCTGGAGCCGCGCCGCATCAACCTGAATGCGCTGCTGCTGGAATTCTCCGAAATGCTGGTGCGCACGCTCGGCCAGGAAGTGCAGTTGCAGCTGGACCTGCGGCCAGGCCTGCCGGCCTGCGTGCTCGATCCCACCCACCTCGAGATGGCGCTGCTCAACGTGCTGATCAATGCGCGCGACGCGATGGGCGCGGGCGGCGAAGTCACCGTCGGCACGTCCGTCGTCAGCGACCCGCGCAAGCTCGTGGTCCACCAGTTGCCGCCAGGGCAGTACGTGGTGATCTGCGTGGTCGACCGTGGCACGGGCATGACACCGGAAGTGCTGCGCCGTGCCACCGAACCGTTCTTCACCACCAAGGGTCCGGGAACCGGGCTGGGCCTGGCGATGGTGCATGGCTTCGTGCAGCAGTCGCATGGCAAGCTGGAAATCGACAGCACGCCGGGTGCCGGCACGACGGTCAGGATGATCTTTCCGGTTGCCGAGCAGGACCAGGCCGCCCCCCGGCCCACCGAGCGGGGCCGTCCCGCGGCTGCCAGCGGCAAGGCGAAGATCCTGCTGGTCGAGGACAACGAGGACGTGCGGCAGCTGGGCCAGGCATTACTGGAGGGGCACGACTACACGATCGTGGCGGCGGCCAGCGGCGAGGAAGCCCTGCGTCTGCTGGACGAACACCGCGACGTGGACCTGCTGTTCTCGGATGTGATCATGCCCGGCGGGATGACCGGCGTACAACTGGCCGAACAGGCAAGCCGACAGCGGCCGGACCTGCCCATACTGCTGGCAACGGGCTACATGGAACAACTGCCTGATGCGCAGCCACCGGCCTTTCCCGTGCTGCCGAAACCCTACAAGGAAAACGAGCTGCTGAGCCGCATCGCCAGCGCGCTGGCCGGCCACGGGGAACAGGCGCATCCGGCCAGCGTTTGAGTTGGCCAGTGAGTGGGCCAATGAGTGGCCAGCCCGTCAGGTCAGGTCAGGTGACGAGCGTGGGCTGGATGCCGATGCTGTCGCTGTCGACCACCCATAGCGGCCGGGTGCCGCGCTGGTTGCGCGGCGTGCGCAGCACGTAGTCGAAGCAGCGGTGCCGGTCCAGCAGGCCGACGGCCGGCGGCAGCAACGCCAGGACGCGCATGCGGGCGCAACCGGGTATCGTGCGCAGCGCCCGCGCCACCCCGAAGCCGTCGAGGTAGCGCAGGTCCAGCCCCAGCACGGCGGCAGTGGGAAAGAAGGCACGCGCCTTGTCGAGCGCGGCCACGCCATCGAAGGCGATCCGCACGGTATACCCGGCGGCGCCGAAGGTGCGCGCCAGCGCCTCGGCCAGCGCATGATCGTCGCAGGCCACCAGGACCCGGTCGCCGGGACGGAACGGTGTAATCGTCATTGCTGTCATCTTCAACCCCCTTTCAGCGCCGATTCTGGCATGGGCCACGGGGCACGCTGTAGGCCCACGCCTTGTACCGGCGTGGGAACAGGCCGGTCGATGTCGTGCAGCCAACCTCGCGCGCACGTTCGGCGGATCGCGCTATTCTGACGAGACCGATGTTGTGCGCTGTGGAAGCCACACGCTGATTCCACCCCTGTTGCTTGCACACCATGCACCCCTCCCCCTCCACCCTTGAGGCGAATATGGAAGATACCGGCCTGGCAGTCCAGCTCCCTTTCCGCGACCGTGCCCAGGCCGCCGAACTGATGGCCGAACGCCTGCTGCAGTGGCGTGGCACGCGGCCGCTGATCCTGTCGATCCCGCGTGGCGCCGTGCCCATGGGCCGTATCGTCGCGGACCGCCTCGAAGGCGAGCTCGACGTAATCATGGTGCGCAAGATCCCTTCGGCGATCGATCCGGAACTGGCCGTGGGCGCCGTGGACGAGCACGGCACGGTGGAACTGGCACCCTATTTCCACCGCACCCGAACCGGCATGGAGTGGGTCGAAGCGCAGGTACGGGAACAGATGGCACTGATGAAACGCCGCCGTGCCGCCTATGGCCCGTCGGCGGAAGTGCGCGACCGCGTGGTGCTGGTGGTGGACGACGGCCTGGCCACCGGCTCGACCATGGTGGCGGCGCTGCGCGTGCTGCGCAGCCGCCAGCCGCGCCGCCTGGTGGCCTGCGTGCCGATCGCCGCGCGCGAAGCGGTGGACCTGGTGGCCCCCTTGTGCGATGACGTCGCCGTGCTGGCGACACCGCTCAATTTCCGTTCCGTCAGCCGGCACTACCAGGCCTTCCCGCAGGTCGAGGAAGCCGAAGTGATCCGGCTGCTCGACAGGGTGGCCTGAACCTGAGGTGGCGGGTGGCGGCTCAGGCCAGCGCGGTATCGAGCACCATCATCAGGATGAACCCGGCTACCACCGAGCACGAAGCGGTGCGCGCATTGCCATGGCGATGCCCTTCGGGAATCACGTCATGGGCGATCACGAACAGCATGGCACCGGCGGCCAGCGCCAGTCCCCACGGCAGCATCCATTGGGCATATTCGATCAGCACGGCACCGCCGACGGCGGCCACCGGCTCGATCAGCCCGGAAGCCACGCCCAGCGCGCACGAAAACAGCCGGCCATAGCCGACCGTGCGCAGCGCCAGCGCCACCACCAGGCCTTCCGGCACGTCCTGTATCGAAATACCGGTCGCCAGGCTGTGCGCCTTGGCGACATCGACGCCGGCATAGGCCACGCCAATGGCGAGCCCCTCCGGCAAATTGTGAATGGCGACCGCGGCGACGAACAGCCACGCCCGCTTCAACGAATCGCTGCGTGCGGCATCCACGCCTTCGAGGATGCTTTCTTCGCGAACCAGGCTTTCCAGCAGCAGTACCAGGCCCATGCCGAGCAGGATGCCGCCGCCGGCGATCGCACTGGCTTCGAAGGCCCCCGCCCCACCGCCCTTTGCCGCCGCGATCGACGGGATCACCAGCGAGAACGCGGTGGCGGCCAGCATCACGCCGGCGCCGAAACCCAGGAACCCGTCATAGGTCCGCTGCGAAAAATTCTGCGACAGCAGCACCGGCAGCGTGCCGAGTGCCGTCGCCAGGGCGGCGGTAGCGCCGCCCATCAGTGCACCATGCACGCTGGCGTCGAACGCCTGCACACCGCTGACGATATCCTGCATCAGCGCCAGGACTCCGCCGAGGCAGATCGCGGCGCCGAGCGCATAGCGCCAGTTGGGGTGAACACGCGCCAGCCGCATGTCAGACCAGCGGGGTCGGATTCGGTGCCGAGCCGTCCGGCGTCGGCGGTACCGAACCAGCGGGCGCGGAAGCCGAGCCGATCTGGCCAGGGTCGGCGATCATGCCCAGTTCCGCCCCGGTCACCGGGTCGACGCCCGGGTCCGACATGGTCCGCGCCGCGAGCTGGTTCAGCAGTTCGGCGTCTGCCTTGTCGAGCGTGACCGTGGCATCGCCGCCACCGCCGTCCACATCGGCCTGCAGCTCGCGGTCGCTGACCACCTGCCACTTCTCGCCGCTGTTCCACGAACCGCTCAGTTCCGGACCGCCCTGCGACATGTTGTAGTACACGCTGGCGAATTCCGGGCGGCCGGCCGTTTTTCCTGGAGGGAAGTTCGGCTGGATCGCATACAAGGCTTTTTCAAACGACTTCTGGTGGGCGATTTCACGCGTCATCAGGAAGCCCAGCGCCTCGCGCACGCCCGGGTCGGGGGTCAGCGCGATCAGCCGTTCGTAGACGATCTTGGCGCGCGCCTCGGCGGCAATGTTCGAGCGCAGGTCGGCGGTAGGCTCGGTGATCGAATCGATGTACGCGGCCGTCCATGGCACGCCGGCCGAATTGGTCAGCGGCGCGCCGGCGCCATACAGCACCTGGGTGATGTGGCTGTCATTGCCGGCACCGGTGATGCGGCGATACATCTCGCCTTCCTCGTCGACGGCTTCGGACAGGCGGCCCTTGGCTCCCTTGTTCAGCATGACGACGATGTTACCGATCACTTCGAGGTGGCTCAGCTCTTCGGTTGCGATATCGAACAGCATGTCCTTGCGGCCTGGATCATCCTCGGCAACGGCCTGGGTGAAATAGCGCATGGCGGCCGCCAGCTCGCCCTGCGGGCCGCCGAACTGTTCCAGCATCAGGTTGGCAAGGCCAGGATTCGGTTCGCTTACCCGCACGGTGTACTGCAATCGCTTATTATGTGCAAACATCAGTCCCTCCTAATGGGTTCATGGGTGCCGGTCCGCTGCGGTCCAACCTGGCGGTCGGGACCGTGCGACACCGGCATGCACATCATGAACGCTTAAGAAAAGTGCAAGTATAGGAACGCGACGACAGGGTTTGTAGGAGAAACGCCGACGATTTTGCAATACTTCGGCGATCTCAGGCGACGCTCGGCTCCTTGCCCGCCGACATCAGCAGACGGCGCAGCACTTCGCCGCTGCGCTGTGCTTCGCCGGCCTGTTCCACGTATTCGCTGGCGGTCTGCGCATAGCCCATGGCCAGCGCGCTGTCGGCCATCTGGCGCAGCAGCTTTTCCTTTTCCGCCAGCGCGCGCACCGCCGACCACAGCGATTCCTCGACCGCTTCGCCCTGCTCCTCGCACAGGTGGCGTTCGGTAAAGGCATGGCCGGTATGGCAGCGGAAACGCTTCGGCGCAAGGCCCTGCAGTTCCCACAGCGTACCATGGCATTCGGGGCAGGTGAACGTCGACGGCGCACCGATGCGTGACAAGGCGTCCATGTCGCCCTCCTCCAGTGCAAAACGGTTTTCCACGCGTACCCATTCGGGCACTTCGCGCGGCACGTTGCGGGCCGCGGCCATGTTCTCCGCCACCATCTGCTCGATAGCACGGCCCATGTCGGCCAGCCGCAGCACGCGGTCCACCTCCACATTGCGCAGCGCGCTTTCCGGCATGCTCTGCGCCAGCGCTTCTTCCGGCTGCTGCACGATGGCCTTGCCGCCACAGGCCTTGATGGCCTGCAGTCCGGCCGTGCCGTCGTCCAGCATGCCGGTCAGCACCACGCCGATCGTGCGCGGGCCATACGCCGCGGCCGCCGACCGGAACAGCGGATCGACCGCCGGCCGCGCATGGTTCTCGCGCGCACCGCGCGACAGCACGGCACGGCAGAAGCGGCCGGATGCGCTCCTGTCGCGCGCGACCATCAGGTGGAAATCGGGCGGCGCGACCAGGATGCGCCCCGGCTCGAGCACGTCGCCGTCGTGCGCGTGGCGCACCGGCAACCGCGTCGCACCGGCCAGCAGCGACGGCAGGATGCTGGCGTGATGGCCGACGTGCATGACGATCAGCACGGCGGCCGGCAACTGCGCCGGCAGGCCGGCGACCAGGATGCGCAATGCTTCAACGCCTCCAACGGAGGTCCCGATGACGACCACGTCGTCCGCTGTGAAAATTGGGGATTGGCTCATCGTTCGAGGGTGCGCGTTCGCGGCCGGCCGTTCAGTGCGTTAGTGCACACAAGCGCCGTACAAGCGACGTACAAGTGACGCACAAGAGACGCACAAGTGACGCACTGGCCGCGCCCATATGGCTGGGGCGCAGCACATCACTGCATCACGCCACCGCGGCATAGCGCGGCGGCACGTGATGCGCCTGTCGGCTCACCCGCGCGGCAACAGCCGGTCCACGCGCTCGCTCAGCAGTTCCAGCGTCACCGGCTTGGTCATGAAGTCGGAGAAGCCGGCCTCGCGTGCCCGCTGCACATCCTGCTCGCGTGCCAGGCCGCTGAGCGCGATCGCCGGCACGTGCCGCAGCGCCGGCTCGGCCCGCACCGCCTGCATGAATTCGAAACCATCCATGTCCGGCATCGACAGGTCGGAAATCACCAGGTCGGCGCCATGCTCGCGCAGCAGATCGAGCGCGCGCCGGGCGCTGGTGGCCACCAGCACCTCGGCGCCCTCCAG
>DASVVD010000094.1:0-8448 GCA_036386715.1 Pseudoduganella sp. | reverse complement strand
TTGCTGGTCGCGTGAGGAAAATCTGGCATGGTCGAAGGTCTGCTTGGCATGGTTGGTCGGTTCATCTCGGGGCTGTGCGCCACGCTGCTGCTATGGGGCAGCCCGGCGAGCGCCTATTCTGCCCCAAAAACACTGCTCGTGGTGGGCGACAGCCTGTCGGCCGAATATGGCCTGGCGCGCGGCACCGGCTGGGTGGCGCTGCTCGAGCAAAAGCTGCAGGCGCAGAAGTTCGACACGCGCATCGTCAACGCCAGCGTCAGCGGCGAAACATCCAGCGGCGGCCGCACGCGCATGCCGGCGCTGCTGGCCAGGCACAAGCCCGACATCGTGGTGATCGAACTGGGCGCCAACGACGCCCTGCGCGGCTTGCCGGTGCCGGCCACCGAAAGCAACCTGCGGGCGATGGTCAAGGCCGCGCGCGAAGCCGGTGCGCGCGTGCTGCTGGTGGGCATCCGCATCCCACCGAACTACGGCCGCGACTATTCCGAAAAGTTCTTCGCCATGTACGGCACCATCAGCCGCGACGAGAAAGTGGCCCTGGCGCCCTTCATGCTCGAGGGCGTGGCGGAAAAGATCGAGATGTTCCAGGCCGACCGCATCCACCCGCTGGCCAGCGCCCATCCCATTATCCTGAACAATATCTGGCCGCACCTGCTGCCCATCCTGAGGACCAAATGAAGTATCCCGAAGTCCTGCACATCGACGATGTGCTGTCCCGCCTGAATGAATTCGACACGATCATCGATGCGCGCACCCCGGCCGAATTCGCGCTCGACCACCTGCCGAACGCGATCAACTGCCCGGTGCTGAACGACGAGCAGCGCATCGTCGTGGGCACGCTGTACCGGCAGGCCGGCTCGTTCGAGGCCAAGAAAGTGGGCGCGCCGATGGTCGCTGCGAATATCGCCCACCATATCGACACGCTGTGGCACGACAAGCCGCGCGACTGGAAACCGCTGGTTTACTGCTGGCGCGGCGGCAATCGCAGCGGCTCGATGGCGCTGATCCTGGCGAAGATCGGCTGGCCCGCGGTGCAGCTCGAAGGCGGCTACAAGGCATTCCGCAACCGCGTCAATGCCGACCTGGAACAGGCGCCGGCGCTGGACCTGCGCGTGATCTGCGGCACCACCGGCAGCGGCAAGACACGGCTGCTCGATACGCTCGAATCGATCGGCGCGCAAGTGCTGGACCTGGAACACCTGGCGGTGCACCGCGGTTCGGTGCTGGGCAACATGCCGTGCCAGCCGCAACCCACGCAGAAGGCCTTCGAGACGGCGATCTGGGACCGCCTGCGGCGCTTCGATCCGGCCCTGCCGGTGTACGTGGAATCGGAAAGCAAGAGGGTTGGTTCGTTGCGGGTGCCGGGCGCGCTGATGGAGCGCATGCGTGCATCGCCCTGCATCGCGTTGCAGGTGGCGCGCGAGCACCGCGTGCAGCTGCTGATCGAGGACTACCAGCACTTCGCCTGCAACGCGCCGGCGCTGAACGCGCAGCTGTCGTACCTGACGGACCTGCATGGCAAGGACCGGATCGCGCAATGGCAGCAGATGGCCACCGACGGCAGGATGCCGGAGCTGGTCGACGAACTGCTGGTGGCGCATTACGATCCGGCCTATACCCGGTCGATCGACCGCAATTTCACGCGCTATGGCGAAGCGCGCGAGGTGGCGTTGCGGGATATCTCCCCGGCCTCGTTCCTGGATGCCGCGCGGGCGCTGCACGAAAGCTGAGAGGTGCCGATCGCCAGCAAAAAAGCCGCCCGAGGGCGGCTTTTTTGCTATTTGCGTTCCATGCATTACGTGCACTCAACGCATCGGGCCCATGCTGCGGACCTGCCCGGCGTACTCTTACTCCGGGTCTTTCTTGGCCACGGTCGCCGGATGCAGGATCTTGACCTTGGCCTTGTCCTTCAGCACTTCGACATACTGCATCATGTCCTGCTGGCCGACGATGTTGCCGATCTGTTCGCGGGCCGACGCCAGGCGCGCTTGGTCGGCCGTGGCAGGCTGGTGCACCTTGCCGATACGGTAGATGCCATAGCCCATGCCCGGCAGTTCCACGCCCACGTAGGCCGGCAGTTTTGCCACGTCGGCCTTCAGCACGGCGCGCGCGACCAGCGGCGGCATGCCTTCGGCCTTGGCGCGGGAAATCGTCTGCACCGGGCTGAAGCCGGTCGCGTCGTCGGCCTTCTTCAGCGCGGCCAGCCTGGCTTCGCCGGCGGCCTTGGCGGCCTTCATGGCTTCCTCGGCCGTCACGCGCTGGCGGATTTCGGCGGCCACGTCGGCCAGCGGCTTTTGCGATGCCGGCTTGAATTCGACGATGCGGCCGGACACCAGCGTGCTTGGCGCCACTTCGACGGCTTCGGTATTGCGCTTGTTCTTCACGGCGTCGTCCGAGAACAGCGCGGCAAGGAACTTGGCGTTGTTGTACGGGGCCTGCGCTGCACCCGGGGCCGGAGCCGGCGCCGGGGTGCGCGTGACGTGTTCGGCCGTTTCGATCTTCAGGCCCAGCTTGTCGGCCGCGGGCTTCAGGCTGTCGGCCTGCTCATACACGGTATTGGTGAAGGTTTCCACCACTTCCGAGTACTTCTTGCCGGCCTTCTGCTTCTTCAGATCCGCTGCGATCTCGGTCTTCACATCGTCCAGCGCCTTGACGGCCGCCGGCTTCAGCGCGGTGACGGTGATCACGTGGTAACCGAATTCGGACTCGACCACGTTGCTGATCTCGCCCTGCTTCAGCGCGAAGATCGATTGTTCGACGGACGGTACCAGCGAGCCCTTCTCGATCACGCCCAGGTCGCCGCCCTGCTCGGCCGAACCCGGGTCTTCCGACTTTGCCTTGGCCACTTGCGCGAAGCTGGCCGGGGCCTTCTTCAGGTCCGCCAGGATCGCTTCGGCCTTGGCCTTGGCAGCGGCCTTGTCGGCCGGCTTGGCATCCTTGTTGACGGCGACCAGGATGTGGCTGGCACGGCGTTCTTCGGGTGCGGTGAAGCGTGCCGCGTTGGTCTTGTAGTAGGCGGCAACTTCGTCGTCGGTCACGCTGACCTGGCTTTCGATCGCTTTCGCGTCGAGCACCACGTATTCGATGCGGGCCTGCTCGGGCACGGCATATTGCTTGGTATGCTTGTCGTAGTACGCCTTGACCATCTCGTCCGTGACCTTCACGTTCGCTGCGAACTGCTGCAGCGGCAACGCCAGTTCCTGCACGTCGCGTTCCTGTTCGGTCAGGTCGGTCACCAGCTTCGTCACGGTGCGCGGCGCGAAGGCGGTCGCCTGGACGCCGCTGACCAGCTGCTGCACAGCCATGTCGTGGCGCATCGTCTGCTCGAAGCCTTCCGGCGTCAGGCCGCTGTTGGTGGCCAGCGTGGAGCGGTAGCGCTCGATATCGACCTTGCCTTCCGGCGTGATCATGCCGGGGATATCCTTGATGCTGTCGAGGATCGCCTTCTGCAGCGCCGCATCGCTCACGGTGAGGTGGCCGCGCACGACTTCGGACGTGACCGCGCGCTGCGCGATCAGGCTGTCCAGCACGCTCTGGCGGAACTCGGGCGTGTCGAACATCTTCTGGTCGAACTGTTCGCCGAAGCGCTGGCGGTACTGGTCGAGCTGGCGCCGCAGCGCGTTGTCGAACTCCTGCTGGGATACCGGCTTGCCGTCGACCTTGGCGAGCGTGGTGGCGCTGTCGCCCATGCTCTCGTAACCGCTGACGCCGACAAACACGAACGACGGAATGATCACGATCGCCAGCAAAATCTGCATCAGCTTTTGATGCGTACGTATGAATTCAAACATGGCCAATTAATGTGAGTTATGCAGTGAGTTATGCACTACCAAAAAAAAAGCGAACCTCGCGTTCGCCCTTTCGCTGCTCTCGCGATTATAGGGGCGGCATTCCACTATAGCAAGGTGGGCATTTGAAAAAACGGCAATGATTCAAGACATTCAGTATGAGCTTGCGCTGGATGGGAAATGAGCTGCAAAGAGAGGAGCCCGGCGAGCCGGGTTCATCTCTTTGCAGCTCGGGGCGGAGCGGACGGGGCTCGCCGACATCCTGCCGGCCGCGGCTTCGCTGGCAAGCGAAGCCACAGCCCTGCATGGCTGTGGCGTTCGGCAGGCGCGAAGCCATGCTTCGCGAAACCCCTGCCTCACCCCGTTCGAGTCCCGCCGTGCTCCCCGCAGGGGGAGCACTCCGCTGCGCCTGAATCAGACGAAAAAAAGCCCGGCGAGCCGGGCTTTTTTTACTGATTCTGGCGGAGCGGACGGGACTCGAACCCGCGACCCCCGGCGTGACAGGCCGGTATTCTAACCAACTGAACTACCGCTCCAGATTGATTCCAAGGAATCCATTCATTTCAGTACCTGCGCCCTGCTGGCGGAGCGGACGGGACTCGAACCCGCGACCCCCGGCGTGACAGGCCGGTATTCTAACCAACTGAACTACCGCTCCAGCAAACGCACAATACTGTTTACATCATTACTTCTGCTGCTTGCCAGCTCATGTTGCACTGGCTGGTGGGCGCTGAGAGGCTCGAACTCCCGACCTAATCCTTGTAAGGGATCCGCTCTACCAACTGAGCTAAGCGCCCAGGCTTAACTCCGGATGGTGAACAGCTGGGCTGCTCACCGAAGGCAATTAGTTTACTGCATCTTTCAGCGCTTTACCAGCCTTAAATTTCGGTACTTTCGCGGCATCGATCGTGATCTCTTCTTTCGTGCGCGGGTTGCGGCCGGTGCGGGCAGCGCGCTCGCTCACCATGAAGGTGCCGAAGCCGACCAGGGTAACGCTGTCGTTCTTGGCCAGAGTGGTGGTAACGCCATCGATCATCGCGTCCAGTGCGCGCGCCGCGGCCGCCTTGGAGATATCGGCGGAAGTGGCGATATGGTCGATCAGTTCAGTCTTGTTCACAGCTTGTTCCCCGTCACAAAGGTTTAAATCGTTTATACCGTATGCGTCGTTTTGAAAACGGCAGCATCGCGATACTTGTTAAGGCAGAGAAAAATCTCAGGCCGTATTAGACAAGCCACACTTGCATTGTGTCAAGACGTCAATTTGCAAAAAACGGCCACTCAAACGCAAAATGGGCGCCCGAAGGCGCCCATTTCATCGCAAGGCTGAAAATGCGTCAGTGCTTGACGACTTCCACGGTGCCATCCGCCTTCGGCGCGGCGGCTGCCACCGGCTCCACGGCAGGCACTTCGACGAGGGGCTGGGGCTGACGTTCCAGCGCGATTTCCAGCACCTTGTCGATCCAGCGCACCGGCACGATCTCGAGCTTGTTCTTGACGTTGTCCGGAATCTCGGCCAGGTCCTTCACGTTCTGCTCGGGGATCAGCACCGTCTTGATGCCGCCGCGATGGGCTGCCAGCAGCTTCTCCTTCAGCCCGCCGATCGGCAGCACTTCGCCGCGCAGCGTGATCTCGCCGGTCATCGCCACGTCCGCACGCACCGGGATGCCGGTGAAGACCGAGACCATCGCCGTGGTCATCGCGATACCGGCGGACGGACCGTCCTTCGGCGTCGCACCTTCCGGCACGTGGATGTGGATGTCCTGCTTCTCGAACATCTCGGCCTTGATGCCCAGCCGCTGCGCACGGCTGCGCACCACGGTGCGGGCCGCCTCGATCGACTCCTTCATCACGTCGCCCAGCGTACCGGTACGGATCACGCCGCCCTTGCCCGGCATGATGACCGACTCGATCGTCAGCAGGTCGCCGCCCACCTCGGTCCAGGCCAGACCCACCACCTGGCCAACCTGGTTTTCCTTCTCGGCCACGCCGAAGTCATACCGGCGCACACCCAGGAACTTGTCCAGGTTTTTCGGCGTGATGGCCACTTTCTTTTCGGTCTTCTTCAGCAGCAGCAGCTTGACGACCTTGCGGCACATCTTCGACACTTCGCGTTCCAGCGAACGCACGCCGGCTTCACGGGTGTAGTAGCGGATCACATCGCGGATGGCCGCTTCGCTGACCGTGATCTCGCCTTCGTTCAGGCCGTTGTTCTTGATCTGCTTCGGCAGCAGGTAGCGCAGCGCGATGCTGGTCTTCTCATCCTCGGTATAACCCGACAGGCGGATCACTTCCATCCGGTCCAGCAGCGCCGGCGGGATGTTGTACGAGTTCGACGTGGCCACGAACATCACGTCGGACAGGTCGAAGTCCACCTCGATGTAGTGGTCCGAGAACGTGTGGTTCTGTTCCGGATCCAGCACCTCGAGCAGGGCCGACGACGGATCGCCGCGGAAATCGGCGCCCATCTTGTCGATCTCGTCCAGCAGGAACAACGGATTGCGCACGCCGACCTTCGACAGCGACTGCAGCACCTTGCCCGGCATCGAGCCGATGTAGGTACGGCGGTGGCCGCGGATCTCGGCTTCGTCGCGCACGCCGCCCAGTGCCATCCGCACGTACTTGCGGTTGGTGGCGCGGGCGATCGACTGGCCGAGCGAGGTCTTGCCGACGCCCGGAGGACCGACGAAGCACAGGATCGGCGCTTTCAGCTTGTCGACGCGCTGCTGCACCGCGAGGTATTCCAGGATGCGTTCCTTGACCTTGTCGAGGCCGTAGTGGTCGGTGTCCAGCACCTTCTCGGCATTGGCCAGGTCGCCATTGACCTTGGATTTCTTTTTCCACGGCAGGCCGACCAGCGTGTCGATGTAGTTGCGCACGACGGTCGCTTCGGCCGACATCGGCGACATCAGCTTGAGCTTCTTCAGCTCGGCGTTGGCCTTGTCCAGTGCCTCCTTCGGCATCTTGGCGGCCAGCACCTTCTTCTCGAGTTCGTCGAAGTCGGCACCCTCCTCGCCCTCGCCCAGTTCCTTCTGGATGGCCTTGACCTGTTCGTTCAGGTAGTATTCGCGCTGCGACTTTTCCATCTGGCGCTTGACGCGGCCGCGGATGCGCTTCTCGACCTGCAGGATGTCCAGCTCGCCTTCGAGCTGGCCGAGCAGGTGCTCCAGGCGCTTGGCGACGTTGAAGATCTCCAGGATCACCTGCTTCTGTTCGAGCTTGAGCGGCAGGTGCGCGGCCACCGTGTCAGCCAGGCGGCCGGCATCGTCGATGCCCGACAGCGAAGCCAGGATCTCGGGCGGGATTTTCTTGTTCAGTTTGACGTACTGGTCGAACTGCTGCACGATCGCGCGGCGCATTGCCTCGATCTCGGAATCGTCGCCGATTTCGGAATCCAGGGGCTGCAGCTCGGCCACGAAGTGCGTGGGGGTATCGGTAATCTTGCGGATGCGCGCGCGCTGTGCGCCTTCGACCAGCACCTTGACGGTACCGTCGGGCAGCTTCAGCATTTGCAGGATGTTGGCGACGCAGCCGATTTCATAAATATCGGTGGGAGAAGGTTCGTCCTTGGCGGCAGCCTTTTGCGCGGCAAGCATGATGCTCTTGCCTTGTTCCATTGCCGCTTCCAGCGCCTTGATCGATTTTGGACGCCCCACGAACAGGGGTATCACCATATGCGGGAAAACGACGACATCCCGTAAAGGCAACAACGGCAGTTGAGTCTGCTCAGTTAATTTGGAAGTTGTCATGGCGTACCTTATGTAAAAGCATGTTTATGATGTTGGCACTCGCAGCCGAATCACAAGACCCGCCGCCGGAATAATTCTCTTCAACACATAAACTTTGTAGAAAACATCGGCAGCAGTGCTCTAAAAGTCAGCAGCAGCAATAGAAAAAGCCACGCGCGACAAGCGCCGCGAGTGGCTTTTCGAGTGAAGCCTGCTTCTCTTATTGGTTTCGATTGTACTGCGTTGCTCCAAGGATGCAAAACGCTTTTTTTACCGGGTGTGCAGCCGGCATTTGATCCAATCGATCAATTCTCGCCGGAGGCTTTTGCAGGCTCCTGATAAATCAACAACGGCTTTGCACCCTGGGTAATGGTATTTTCATCAATGACCACCTTGGTGACATTCTGCTGATTCGGCAGGTCATACATAATATCCAGCAATGCGTGCTCCAGGATGGAACGCAGGCCGCGTGCGCCGGTCTTGCGCGCCAGTGCCTTGCGGGCGATGGCATGCAGGGCCGCAGGGCGAATTTCCAGCTCGGCGCCTTCCATTTCCAGCAGCTTGCCGTACTGCTTGATCAGCGCGTTCTTCGGCTCGACGAGGATCTGGATCAGTGCCTCTTCGGTCAGCTCGGCCAGCGTGGCCACCACCGGCAGGCGGCCGACCAGCTCGGGAATCAGGCCGAACTTGATCAGGTCTTCCGGCTCGGCTTCCAGCAGGATATCGCTGTTGGAGCGCTGCTCCTGGCTCTTCACGGTCGCGGAGAAGCCGATGCCGCTCTTTTCGGAACGGTTCGAGATGATCTTGGCCAGGCCGTCGAACGCGCCGCCGCAGATGAACAGGATATTCGTCGTGTCGATCTGCACGAAGTCCTGGTTCGGGTGCTTGCGGCCGCCCTGTGGCGGCACCGAGGCCATCGTGCCCTCAATCAGTTT
>DASVVD010000093.1:0-12528 GCA_036386715.1 Pseudoduganella sp. | reverse complement strand
ATGGCCCGGCCGGCGAGCGCACGCTGGGCGCCATCGCCGGCTGGTTCCAGGCCGGCTACGCCACGCCGGGCCAGGACTACCCGGCATCGACCAGCCAGTTCATGGCCGGCAATGCCGGCTTCATGATCAACGGCGTGTGGGAGGTGCCGGAACTGGTGCGCGGCACGCAGGCTGGAACGCTGGGCTTCCGCTACGGCATCGCGCCGCTGCCGCAGCTGTATGGCAATGCCAGCACGTGGGCCGATTCGCATGGTTTCGCACTCCCGGCCAACGAGGGCAGGCCGATGGCGCCGGCAAAGGCCGTGGCGGTGCTGCGCTTCGTCGCCTATGTGAGCACCCATTCGTTCGGCTGGGCCGAAGGCGGCCACATTCCGGCCTACCGGCCGGTGGCGGAATCGGCCGCAGCGAAGGCGCTGATGCCGAATGCCGAATACGCGGCGGCCGCGGGCAACGTGGTCTACGACCCTGCCGGCTGGTACATGGGCGCGGCTGGACCGCTGGAGGCGATCGCGTCGAAATTCCTGCCGGCGCCGCTGGCCGGCCAGCTCACGCCGGCCGACGCGCTGCGCCGCTTTGAAACCGAGGCGCAGCGGCTGCTCAAGAAGCGCCCGCCGCGCTACTAGAAGAACCGGGAGAAGACGGATGAAGGCGACACGCCGCTCCGAAACACTGTCCGCCGCGCTGCTGCTGTTGCCGTTCATGGCGGCGTTCGTGCTGTTCTTCCTGCTGCCGGCATGCCAGACGCTGTACCTGTCGCTGACCGAAAGCAGCCTGACCCGCACCAGCGCGTTCGTGGGCCTGGCCAACTATGACACGCTGGTGCACGATCCGGCATTCTGGGCGTCGCTCGGCAACACCTTTTATTTTTCACTGCTGACGGTGATCCCGCTCACCGCGCTCGGCCTGGCCATGGCCATGCTGGTCGACCATTTCACGGGTCGCTCCGGCAGCGGCGGGGCCTGGCTCCAGAGCGTATTTTTCCTTCCGTATGTGCTGCCGATCTCGGTGATGACGCTGATCGCCGACTGGATGCTGCAGCCGTCGTCGGGCATCGTCAACCACCTGCTGGGCGTGCAGCGCGCCTGGTTTTCGGACGTGCACTGGGCGATGCCGGTGGTGGCGATCGCCACGGTGTGGTGGACGGTCGGTTTCAACATGCTGATCTTCCTTGCCGGACTGCGCAACATCCCGCGCGAACAATATGAAGCGGCGGCGCTGGACGGCGCGCGCGGCTTCGCGGTGTTCCGCTACATTACCTGGCCGGCCCTGCTGCCGGTCACGGTGACGGCGCTGGTGCTGCAGCTGATCGCCTCGCTCAAGGTGTTCGGGCAGACCTACATCATGACCACGGGCGGGCCGTTCAACACCACGCGCGTCACGCTGCACTACATGTACGAGACGGCGTTCACGCAGAGCGACGCGGGCTACGCGGCGGCGGTGGCGATGGCGTTCATGTTCGTGGTCGTCGCCCTGGGACTGCTGCAGGCTTTGCTGCTGAGGAAGCGAAAATGAGGATGCGAGGATGAGGACACGATGATGAGGACAGGCGCATGAAGAACACACCGCTGCACTGGACCGTGATCGCCATCGCCGCCGCGCTGGCGCTGGCCATGCTGTGGGTGGCGCCGCTGCTGTGGGCGCTGTCGACCTCGCTGCGGCCCGAAGTCGAGACGATCGCGCCGGTGCTGCACTACCTGCCACAGCACTGGACCGTGGAAGCCTATGCGAAAGTGCTCGGCGCCGGCAACGTGCCGCGCTGGCTGTTCAACAGCGCGCTGGTGGCGCTGGCGGTGACGGTGGTGACGATGGCCATCAGCCTGATGGCCGCCTTTGCCTTTTCCCAGCTGCGCTTCCGTGGCCGCAACCTGTTGTTCCTGCTCTCGATGCTGGCCTTGCTGCTGCCATTCGAGGCGCTGCTGGTGCCGCTGTTCCGCACGATGAACGGGCTGGGCCTGATCAATTCCTATGCGGGTATCGTGCTGCCGCAGGTGGTGGCGCCGGTGGTGATCTACGTGTTCCGCCAGTTCTTCGACGCCGTGCCGCACGATTTCCGCGATGCCGCGCTGCTCGACGGCGCCTCGCCGCTGCGGGTGCTGTGGAGCGTCTACCTGCCGATGTCGGGCAACATCGTGTGGGCGATGGCGATCGTCACCTTCATCGGCGCCTGGAACAATTTCCTCTGGCCGTTCATCATCGTCACGTCGAACGACATGATGACGATCCCGCTCGGCCTGACGCAGACGTACGACGCGTTCGGCGTGCGCTACGCGCAGCTGATGGCCGCCGCGCTGCTCGGGGCGTTTCCGGTGGCACTGGCCTACATCGTGTTCCAGCGGCGCGTCACGCAGGGCCTGCTGGCCGCTACCGGGCTGAAAGGTTAAAAACCAGCGGGCAGGGTTGGATGCGACAAAAGCGTCGCGTCGGCGCAACCGATTGGCCGTACCGCGTTGGCATCGAATAAAGCTTGTGTCTATGATCAAGAAGCTTCTCCAGGCGGAGCACCACGAGCCTGGCACGACGATAGACCGACACAGCAGACATCGGAGACAGCCATGAGTTCCAATACCATGCGGCGCGCGGTTGCCGCGGCCATGTGCATGCTGGCCGCGGGCGCGGCCGGCGCACAGCAAGCCAACGACCAGGCGGCAACGCCGCAGCCCGCGGCGCAACCATCCGCGCAGATACCTGACCAGGCGAGCGACCAGGCGCCCGCGCAGTCCACGCCGGATGTATCCGGCCAGGGCGCGCCGGCACAGGCCACCGGCTCCGGCGCCGCCACGGTGCAGGGCGGGCCGATCGCCACCGTCGAGGTGACCGGCATCCGCCGCAGCATCCGCTCCGCCGAACAGATCAAGCGCGACGCCACCCAGGTCGTCGATTCGATCAACGCCGAGGATATCGGCAAGTTCCCCGACCGCGCCGCCGGCGATGCCCTGCAGCGGATCGCCGGCGTGCAGGTGGGCCGCGACCGCGGCGAGACGTCGACGGTCACCATCCGCGGCCTGCCGGACGTGGTCACCACGCTCGATGGCAACGACATCTTCACCGGCCGCGGGCGCCGCCTGTCGTACCAGGACCTGCCGGTGCAGTCGATCGCCGGGATGGACGTGTACAAATCCTCCACCGCCAACCAGCCCGAGGGCGGCATCGCCGGCGCCATCGATATCCGGCTGCGCGCGCCGTTCGACTACAAGGGGCGCACGGTCACCGGCTACGTGGAAAACCGAAGGCCGCATGTCAACGGCAGCACAGCGGCCGACACGCGCAACAGTCCTGGGGGCGGAGCGCTGTACAGCGACCGGTGGGACACTGGTGCCGGCGAAATGGGGCTGCTGTTCGACGTGGCGTACAACAAGGAACACTGGGGCTACCCGGTGCAGTGGGTGGACCGCCCGGACCGCATCTTTTCCGTCAGCCCGGACGGCAGCGCCGTGCGGCTGAACGACGACCAGCCGGTGGCGCCGCTGAACCCCGGCGACCGGCTCGGCAACCTGCCGCAGGTGGGCGGCATCTATTATGGCGGCGACCGGGAACGGTTCTCCGCGCACGGTGCGTTCCAGTGGAAGATCAATCCGAAGCTGGACTTCACCACGCAATACCTGGGCACCGGCTACCGCGCCCGCAGCGAGACCGACTATGTGCTGGCCATCGTCGGCTGGGCGCCGCGCCTGAACGGGGTGGTTCTCGGCGAGCGGGGTTGCGCTACGCCGGAAGGCACGATCTGCCCGATCCTGTCGGCCACGGCGCCGCCCGCTCAGTTCGGCAACAATCCCACTCCCTATGACTGGGATCCGTACATGGCCACCAGCGGCTGGGGCATCAAGGAACGCACCAATACGCACTACCTGAACCTGAAACTGCGCTTCCGCGACGGACCATGGGACGTCACGTCCGGCCTGGCCTTCACGCACTCGAAGTTCATCAACGACACGATGATCGTCGACCAGCAGATTCCCAACGCCACCGTCAATGTGTACACGTACGGTGCCGATGGCCACGGCGGTTACAACGCGGTGACCACGCCCACCAGTGCCGCGCCGCTGCGCGATCCGCGGGCGTTCGTGCTGCGCGGGCTGGTGCAGAACTGGGAGGAGTCGCTCGGCAAGCAGACCCAGTGGCGCACCGACGCCACGTACAAGCTGAGCCAGGGTTTCATCCGGGCGATCAATGGCGGACTGCGGCTGACGTCGCGCTCGACCAGCTCGCACTCGGCGGAAGGCCACAGCGACGTGAACCCCACTGCCCGGCCGAATCCGGTCGATGTGTTCGGCCCCGGCTTCGAAAGCCTGATTCCCGGGGTGGACCGGCTGGGTGGCCAGTACTACGTGCCGTCGCGCGACTTCCTGATCGACCAGACCGACCAGGTGCGCGCCGTGTACGGCGCCGCGCCCGGCCGCGTGCCGGACGATCCGAACCGCGTGTTCGACCAGCGCGAACGCATGGCCGCCGCGTATCTCAGCGCCCGTTACCAGACCACGCTCGGCGGCTTCGACGTCAGCGGCGATGCCGGCGTGCGCGTGATCCACGTGAAGCGCAAGCTGGAAGGCTCCAGCCGGATCGGCGACGTGGTCACGCCGATCGACCTGGAAACGTCGGAGAACAACTACCTGCCCAGCATCTCGGCACTGGTCGGCTGGCGCGACAACCTGCAGTCGCACTTCTCGGCGGGCAAGACCTTGACGCGGCCCGACTTCCAGCGCCTCAATCCGGCGCTGGCACTGATTCCGCCTACCGTCAACGCGCCCGGTAGCGGCAGCGCCGGCAACGCCAGCCTGGCGCCGACGAAATCGACGAACCTCGATGCAACGCTGGAGTATTATTTCAAGGGCAACGGTTATGCGCAGCTCGCGTTGTTCCACCGAAAATTCACGGGCTACCTGCAAAACTACACGCAGGACGAGATCATCGCCGGCGAGCGCTATCGCGTGACGCGGCCGCAAAATTCCGGCGGGGGCACGCTGAAGGGCTTCGAGTTTGGCACGCAGAAATTCTTCGACTTCCTGCCCGGCTTCTGGAGCGGCTTCGGCGCGCAGTACAACTTCACGTGGATCAAGGACAAGAACGAAACGCGGCTCGACGTCAACTCCGACCTGCTGACGACGACCCGGCTGATCGACGTGGCCCGGAAAAGCCACAACGTCGCGCTGCTGTACGAGGCCCACGGCCTGACCGGCCGACTGGCCGCCACGCGGCGCGGCGACTATGTGGAGCAGGTGGCCGAGCCGCGCTTCCTGCAGGACCGCGTCGTCAAGGCGTCCACCTATGTCGACCTGTCGCTGTCGTACGAACTCACCAGGAACATCTCGCTGCAGTTCGACGCGATCAACCTGACGAAGGAAAAATACGAGAGCTATGTCGGCGACACGTCGCGCCCGCGCGACATCCGCTACACGCCCACCACGTATGGCGTGGGGCTGCGCTTCAAACTGTAAAGGAAAGCCGATGACCGAGCCTGCAACGTATACGAATCCGGTTTGCCCGCACACCTTCGCCGATCCGTTCGTGCTGCGGCATGGAGGTTTTTATTATGCCTACGGCACGGCGCCCGGCAGTGCCGACGGGCGCGCGTTTCCCGTGCTGCGCTCGGCGGACCTGGTGCGCTGGGAGTCGCTGGGGTATGCGCTGGTGCCGCCGGGCGGCCATGATTTCTGGGCCCCCGAGGTGGCGTATCACGACGGCACCTTCTACATGTACTACTCGGCGCAGGGCATCGACGGGCGCGACCACCAGCTGCGCGTGGCCACCAGCGGCGACCCCGCGGGCCCGTTCCTCGATGCCGGCGTAGTCCTGGTGCCCGACCAGCCGTTCTCGATCGATGCCCATCCGTTCCGCGACGACGACGGCCAGTGGTACCTGTTCTATTGCGTCGATTTCCTGGAACTGGAGGACGACCATCGCGTGGGCACCGGCATCGTGGTGGACCGCATGCTGGACATGCGCACGCTGGAAGGCAAGCCGCGCATGGTGCACCGGCCGCACGAGGACTGGCACCTGTTCCTGAAAGAGCGCACGATGTACGGCAATGTCTACGACTGGCACACGGTCGAAGGCGCCGCGGTGCTCAGGCACGCGGGCAGCTATTACTGCTTCTACAGCGGCGGCGCATGGGAAAAGGACAACTACGGCGTGAGCTGGGTGGTCGCCGATCATCCGCTCGGGCCTTACCGGCGCCCGGATGAGGGCGGGCGGGCACTGCTGATGAGCACCTTGCCGGGCCAGTTGATCGGACCGGGCCATAACTCGTTCGTGGCGTCGCCAGGCGGCGATGAAACATGGATCGTCTACCATGCCTGGGGGCCGGACCGCGCGGGGCGGCGCATGTGCATCGACCGGCTGCGCTGGGAGGGCGACCGGCCGGTGACGGACGGGCCGACCGCGACCGCGCAGCCGGCACCGGCCTAGACCCGGTATTGCACCAGGCAGCTAGTTAAAAATCGCGGCGCTCGCCCGGCATGGCCAGAACGCGCTTGATCAGCGACGGCTTGACGCGTTTGCGGGTCAGGAACAGGTGAGCATCCTTCAGGCCGGTGGACTGCTGCAGCAGCAGCGCACGGTTGATGATCAGTTCGGTTTCGATATCGGTGCGGGAGTAAGCGCGGCGGACTTTGTACATCTTGTTTCTCCTTCGGTAGTAGCGTGAAGCATTGCGTGATCTGATGGCTTCATCGTAAGTGGCCAAACTCAGCCCTACCGTGCGCCAGTTCACGCAGCGCGCACGGAAATTGGTATCTGCGCCACAAGTCTTCCTTCAATATGTTGCCGTGTAGCACAAAATGCTGCAATATGGCAGCTGTTCCCAGCCCCCGAGCAACCGTCAACCCCAACCCATCGCAACCGCGATGATGGCGTGCATGCTGCCGCCAACCCGTTCTGGAGCCTCGATGAAACCCGATTCCCCGCAAGTGCTGCCCCACGTCATGTCCGACGAGGAAGCACTGAACTACAACCCGAACCGCCTGCTCGACGGGCTGCTCGACATCATGCACCTGAAGAATGACGCGGCCCTGGCACGCGCGCTCGAGGTGGCACCACCCGTGATCAGCAAGCTGCGGCACCTGAAGCTGCCGGTCGGCGCCTCGCTGCTGATCCGCATGCACGAGGTCAGCGACCTGTCGATCCGCGATTTGCGCTACCTGATGGGCGACCGCCGCAAGAAATTCCGCATCAGTCCGACGCACTTCAAGCCGGACGGCACCGGGCAGGCCCCGCTAGAAGCGTCGTCCAGCGAAGGCTGACGACAGTCGTGCGCTGCCGGCAGCCAATGCCGGGCTGTCCCTCGGGCAGGGGATAGGGGCATACTGTGCGAACCGGCCAGCGGAACGAGGTTGCGCGGCCGGCTTCGAACGGCACTCTGCCTGGAGGAACCCGCAATGCCACAGCCCACCCATTTCACGCATTACCGGATCTGCGATGCGTCCGCCGCCGTACCGCTCGGCGACGATGAATTCATCGCCGCGGACGACGAATCGAACGTGCTGCGCGTCTACCGCTACGACAGCGGCGCACCGCACCGCGAATGCGACCTGGGCGCCTTCCTCGACACGCCGGACGGCGGCGAGGCGGATATCGAAGGCGCTGCCGAACTGGGCGGGCGTATCTGGTGGATCACGTCGCACGGCTGCGACAAAAAAGGCCGGCCCAGCGCCACGCGCCGCCAGCTGTTCGCCACCGACCCGCAGGGCCGGCCGGTCGGCACCCCGTACCGCCGGCTGCTGGACGACATGCTGGCACATGCTCCCCTGGAACATCTCGACCTGGACAAGGCGGCCCGCAAGGCGCCGAAGGATCCCGGCGGGCTGTGCATCGAGGGTCTTGCCGCCACGCCCGGCGGCGGCCTGCTGATCGGCTTTCGCAATCCGGTGCCGCATGGCTGGGCGCTGCTGCTGCCGCTGGCCGACCCGGCGCCGCTGCTCGCTGGTGGCGGCCCGCGTGCCGTGCTCGGTGCGCCGGTGCTGCTGGACCTGCAAGGGCACGGGGTTCGCGCGATCGAATGGCATGTCGACGCGTATTACATCGCGGCCGGTTCGCCGGGGGCGGGCGACAACTATGCACTGTACCGCTGGTCGGGGCGGGTGGGCGATTCGCCCATTCGCATCGCCGTGGCTGCGCTGGCCGGCCTGCACCCGGAATCGCTGTTCTTCGACGCACGTGGCACGCTGCATGTGCTGTCCGACGACGGCAAGGCGCAGCCCGGTGGGCGCAAGTGCAAGGATCTGCCCGTGGCCGAGCGCACCTTCCGGCGCCTGTCATTGCCACGCGCCGAATGGGACACTTACTGGGGAGCCTGAGGGAGTGCCTGGGGTGCCGCCTGAGCAAACGTCACCAGCGCATCGTCGGCCCAGCCCGGGTCGGCGACCGGTACCGTCACGCTGCCAGCGCCCCTGGCCGGCAGGACGAGCGTCCGGCTGCCATGGCTGAGCGTGGCCTGCGCCGCCGCCAGTTTCGTGTCGACGCTGTAGCCGCCCCCCTTGCGCGGCGCGCACCAGTCGCTGCCGCCGAGCGCACTGATGGCGAAGCTTTGCAGGAAGCCCAGCACTGCCTTCGCCATCGCCGTCTTCACGCGGCATTCGAGACGCAGGTCGCCCAGGCGACGTACATGGTCCGGCAGGCCCGGCGTGCGCACGTCCGGCTGTGGGGTGCGATTGCCGTCGAACTGGCCGCCATTGCGGTTGACTGTCAGGCTCGCGCCGGCGCTGCGCCGCATGTGATCGAGCTGGAACAAGCCCGCGGGCGTGACCGGCACCGGTACCAGGCTGTCGCCGTCGACCAGCGTCAGCGCGACATTGTCGAGAACCGCCACGCCCGGCGACAGCAGCAGGCGAAAGCGCAGCGCCGCCTGTGGCGCCAGCGCGCGCTCTTCCTCGAATGCGGCCATCCCGGCTTCCAGCACCGCATATGGCCAGTCCAGGGTGATCCTGGTGCCCGTTACCAGCACGACAGGCGGTTCCGGCGACGCCGCCTGCGCGGCAGTGGCAGCCAGGGCCAGGAAGAGCAGCAGTTTGCGCATCGGTCGCATGGGATTCCTCTGTGGAGGAACGTTATTTTCCGCCAGCCGGGCACGGCAGGGTGGTCAAGCAGGTGAGCAAATGCCGGGCCGCACGCGCCGCGTCCTGCCTGTTCCACCGGTTGCCATGCCCTTGGCATACGCATCGACGTTGTATTTATGATACATAGATCGCTGCGGATCCGGTACTTCCGGGGCCGTCCGGCACCTATCGTCACAAGGAATACCAAATTGCATAAAAGTCATAGTTGACGGTCTGATCGGGGCGTGTACCATCGCTAATGGTAACGTTGCCATATCGTTGCGGCGGTCCCGGTCATGCGCCGCATTCCCATCGAATGCAGCGGCCATGCAGCGGATCACGGGGGCGTCCAGCGTGAAGCACTTACACGGTAGATCTATAACTTAAAAGATGGAGACCAATAACAATGCATAAACATGCCTTGCGCAGGACCGTCCTGGCCGCGCTCATCGCCGACATTCTCATTCCCGGCGCCGTATTCGCCCAAAACGCTCCGGCCGCCACCGACGAAACAGCGAACGGCGATACCACGGCGCGCGTGGTGGTCAGCGGTATTCGTGCCTCGCTTTCCTCGTCGCTGACCACCAAGCGCCTGCAGGACGGCGTGGTGGATGCCGTTTCGGCCGAGGATGCCGGCAAATTCCCGGACACGAATATCGCCGAATCGCTGCAGCGCGTGACCGGCGTGCAGATCCAGCGCAATAACGGCGAAGGCCGCTACATTTCCGTGCGTGGCCTGGGCCCTGAATTCAACAATGTGCTGGTCAATGGCCGCACTTTGACGAGCGATAGCGGCGGCCGCGAATTCTCGTTCGACCTGCTGTCCTCCGACCTGATTTCCAAGGTGCTGGTGTACAAGACGTCGCAGGCCTTCCTGCCCGAGGGAGGCATCGGTTCGACGGTCGATATCCAGACGGCCCGGCCGCTGTCCGGCAAGACCGGGCACACCTCGGTGATCAATGTGTCGCATTCCTATGACGACAATTCGAAGCAGCACACGCCCGGCTTCACCGGCATGTATTCGTTCGCCAACGAGGCCCGCACGTTCGGCGTGACCGGCTCGCTGTCGTACACCGACCGCGCCTCGAAGCAGAACAAGGCCGTCACGGACAGCTGGAACTATCGCGACGTCGCCATGATCAACGGCAACCTGGATTCCAGGGGCCTGACGGCGGCCGACGTCACGACCAAAAAGCTCTACATGCCGCAAAGCTTCGGCTTCCAGGTCGAGGATGAAACGCGCAAGCGCGTGGTCGGCAACCTGACGATGCAATACAACCCGTCGCCGACGTGGAAGATGACGGCGGACGCCCTGTATTCCCGCCTCGACCAGCGCAATGCGGTGCTTGCATTCAGTGACTGGAACAATCCCGTGCAGGTTGGCGTCCAGTATGACGCCAATGACCAGGTCACTGGTTTCCTGCGCCCGGGGGCGAATTTCTATGCGAACAATCCGGCGCTGGTCGGCGAAGGGCGGCCGCTGACCGAAGCCAATTCGAACGACATGATCGCCAAGGGCGGCGACCGCTTGTCGGAAACCAAGGCGTTCGGCCTGAACTCGAAGTGGCAGCTGGCACCGGACTGGAAACTCGAAGGCGATGTGTCGACGTCACGGTCCACGTCCGCATTCCCGGACATGTGGGTCGTGGCCGGCATGGTGCCGAGGAACGGTGACGTGCTGACCTTCGGCAGCGCACCGACCGTGGCCTTCGGCGACAACATCGCCGATCCGACCGCCGTGCGGGCCCACGCCGTGTCCAACAATGAAATCACCAATTCGGACAAACTGCACGAGGGGCGCCTGAACCTGTCATGGAACCGCGAAGCAGGCCCGTTCAGGGGCATCGATACCGGCGTGGCATATTCGCAGCGCACCGTGGCGCGCACCCAGGTCGGCAGCGATTCGTGGAATGCCTTCAGCGGTTACCACGTGGCACTGCCATCGTCGCTGTTCACGGTCACGCCGATGGACGACTTCTTCGGCAGCGGCGGCCAGGTGCCCAATGCCTTCCTGCGCTTCGACCCGCGGGAATACATGGCCTACCTGAACCAGCCTGCGCTGCTGGGACAGAGCAATGACCCGGCCCTGTACTCGGACCTGACGAAGTTCCCGAACGGGCCGATGGCGGTCGACTATACCAAGCCGTCGATGCGCGGCGTGAAGGAAAAGGTCGCCAGCATCTTCCTCGACACGCGCTGGGAAGGCGAGCGCTGGTCGGCCAACGCCGGTGTGCGCGTGGTGCACGTCAAGTCCAGTGCCAGCGGCACCAGCCGCGAACTGCAGTCCGCGGTGAAGAGCCCGAACGACACGACCTATATCCTGAACTGGGGCCCGTATTCCACCATCACCGTGGACAACAGCTACAACAGCTTCCTGCCGTCGGCCAACGTGAAGTTCGACGTGACGAAGGACATGTTGCTGCGCCTGGCCGCATCGAAGACGGAAACCCGGCCCACGCTGAGCCAGATGGGCGTCGACAACTCGTACGGCGGGCGTTACGGCGACGTCCAGACCGGCGGCGGCAATCCCTACCTGAAGCCGATGCAGTCGAAGAACCTCGACCTGTCGTATGAGTGGTACCTGTCGAAGACGAACTATGTCAGCGCGGCGCTGTTCTACAAGAAGGTCTCGGATTTCCTGGAAACGCGCCTGGTGGACATGCGCATTCCCCAGTATGACGAGGTGGTGCACGACAGCCGCGTGCGCAACGGCCAGACAGGCAAGATCAAGGGTGCCGAACTGGCCGGCCAGTATGCGTTCGACGATGCGATCCCGTGGCTGCGCGGCTTCGGCGTCGCCGCCAACTACACCTACGTGGACGCCTCGGCGGAGCGCGAGGGCGATACCGCGGCACTGGTGTGCGGCTACCCGGGCCTGTCGAAGCAGTCGTACAACGGCTCGGTGTTCTTCGAGAACGGCAATTTCCAGGCGCGGGTCAGCTACAACTGGCGCAACCATTTCTCGGTCGATTGCGGCGGCGGCAGCACCCAGCCGCGCAACCGCGCCGCGTATGGCCAGACCGATGCCAGCCTGCGCTACAACCTGACGCCGACGATCGCGGTGTATGCCGACGCCATCAACCTGTCGAACCAGCAGATGCGTGAATACGCCAATAACGAGAGCCAGTTCCTGACGCTGGAAGACGTCGGGCGCCGGGTCAACGTGGGCGTGCGCGTGGCGTTCTAAGCGCCACCCGCGCGGGGGCGGCCGGTGCGCCGTCCCCGCTTTTGCCTGCCCCGGCATTTTATTGCTTTCTGCCGCCTTTCCCCAATTTTCCCCCCACACCACGCTAGCCGGGTTCCCGAACTGGCAATGACAGCGCCGATATATTTGGATTGTCGAGTTGCTTTGGACGCACAAGCTACTTGCATCCGTAAAGGGAAGGCGTAGGCTTTTAGTGGTTTGATAAGAATCACAACGATCTTTCATATCGATGCTAGGGGAACCGCCATGCCTGCGCCGTTCAAGCAAATCAGCCGCGAACAATTCGCCGAACTACTG
>DASVVD010000092.1:0-2144 GCA_036386715.1 Pseudoduganella sp. | reverse complement strand
CGGTGAGCTCGGCGTGCCATTGCTGGCGGGACTGTCGCGCAAATCGATGATCGGCGCGATCACGGGCAAGCCGGTCGAAGGGCGGCTGGCAGGCAGCATCGGCGGCGCTCTGGCCGCCGTGGCCCATGGTGCCGGCATCGTACGTGTGCACGACGTGGCGGAAACGGTCGACGCCCTGAAGGTATGGCAAGCCGCTCAATGAACCCTAACTGAAGAGAACAACATGGCACGACAATATTTCGGAACCGATGGCATCCGCGGGCTGGTGGGCGAATCGCCGATCACGCCTGATTTCGTGATGCGCCTGGGGTATGCCGCCGGCAAGGTGCTGGTGCGCACGGCAACAGCGGGTGCGGCCCGGCCGACCGTCCTGATCGGCAAGGACACGCGGATCTCCGGCTATATGCTGGAAGCGGCCCTCGAAGCGGGCTTTGCCGCGGCAGGCGTGGACGTGATGCTGGCCGGCCCGATGCCCACGCCTGCCATTGCCTACCTGACGCGTGCACTGCGGCTGCAGGCCGGCGTGGTGATCTCGGCTTCGCACAACCCGTTCCAGGACAACGGCATCAAGTTCTTCTCCGCGCAGGGCACCAAGCTGCCTGATTCGGTCGAGCTCGCCATCGAGGCGCAGATCGACCAGCCGATGGCGTGCGTGTCGTCCGAGAAGCTGGGCCGCGCCAAGCGCCTGGAAGATGCCCAGGGCCGCTACATCGAATTCTGCAAGAGCACCTTCCCGAACGAACTCGACCTGCGCGGCCTGAAGATCGTGGTCGACAGCGCCCATGGCGCCGCCTACAACATCGCTCCGCACGTGTTCCACGAACTGGGCGCCGAAGTCGTTTCCATCGGCAACAAGCCCGACGGGTTCAACATCAACGAAGGCCATGGCGCCACCGCACCGAAAGCGATGGCCGCCGCCGTGCTGGCGCACGACGCCGACCTCGGGATTGCCCTGGACGGCGACGCCGACCGGCTGATCATGTGCGACGCGAACGGCCGTCTCTACAACGGTGACGAACTGCTGTACGTGATGGTAATGGACCGCCTGGCAACCGGTGAAGTGAAGGGCGCCGTCGGTACCCTGATGACAAACATGGCCCTGGAAGTGGCGTTCAGGGAAAAAGGCATCGGCTTCGCGCGTGCCAAGGTGGGCGACCGCTACGTGCTCGAAGTGATGAAGGAAAACGGCTGGATCCTCGGCGGCGAAGGCAGCGGCCATTTGCTGGCACTGGACAAGCACACTACCGGCGATGGCATTGTTTCCGCGCTGCAGGTGCTGTCCGCGCTGAAGCGCAGCGGCCAGACCATGGCGCAGATCGCCGGACAGCTGGAACTGTTCCCGCAAACGCTGATCAACGTGCGCGTGCCGGCCGGTTTCGACTGGCAGAAGAATCCCGCGATGGTGGCCGAGAAGGAACTCGTGGAGCGCGAACTGGGTGACAGCGGCCGCGTGTTGATCCGCGCATCCGGTACCGAACCACTGATCCGCGTGATGGTCGAAGCGCGCGATGCAAACCAGGCGCAGAAATGCGCGCGCCGCATCGCCGACCTGATCGAGGTACCGCAGGCCAACGCCGCCTGACGTCCGGTTCCTGCCCGAGGTATGCGACCTCGCGCAGCCGGCGGCAATGGTGCGTTGACGCTGGTGTGGCCAGCGGTTATCATTTTGCTCCGACAGCGGGCACCGGCCCGCTTTTCTTTGCTCGGAACGTTTGGTTGCTTGTGACCTTCGTTGCTTGTGACCTTCTTGCCCGGAGCCGTTGATTTGCTCCGGACCTCTACTGCCCATAGCTCAGCTGGATAGAGCAACGGCCTTCTAAGCCGTAGGTCGCTGGTTCGAACCCAGCTGGGCAGGCCAGTTTCCCGAACCGGTTCAACGACATCCTTGATGATGTCTTGTTTTCCAACCGGTCGTTCACATTTCCTTACCATCGAAACACAGCCGTCGCATGTGTCGTGCATGCGCGGTGTTAAGCTCGATCCAGTCGCAGCGAGATGGAGGAGGAGGGTTAAAGCAATGCATGACGATGCCGCATTACGTGAACAGGTTTCACATCGACCCACATCCTGTGAACAGGCAACCCGCGAGCCGATGCCGCGCAGCGACGCAGCCACCGCAGCCGTCATCGAGGCGGCACTGCACC
>DASVVD010000091.1:0-15112 GCA_036386715.1 Pseudoduganella sp. | reverse complement strand
GTCGACCTGTCCGGAAAGGCCGCGCACCTGGCTGCGCGTGAGTTCCTCGGCATCGCTGCACACCTGGTTGTTGGTGCGCGATACCGTCACGCCGCAGGCGGCGAATTCGGCCAGCGGCTGGTGATTGCCCGCCGTGTTGGTGGCGCTGGCGATCGCCGGTGCGAAGAACGTGGCGTATTCACTGCGGCTGTTCGATGCTTCGCCGATCAGGTTGACGGAAAGGTCGCTGTTCGGACGCAGCAGGTACCGCACGCGCAGGCCCGCGTTGTCGGTCACGCTGTCCTTGTCGTTGTAGACGTTGTGGTACACGCCCTCGTTGCGCTCGACCAGGCCGGACACGCGCAACGCCGAAATATCGTTGATCGGCAGGTTGACGGTTGAGCGCACGGCCGCGCCGTAGGTGCCCTTGTATTCGAACTGCACATTGCCGCCGGTTTCGCCGATCATCGGCGCCTGCGTCGACATGTTGAGCACGCCGGCCGAGGCGTTCTTGCCGAACAGCGTGCCCTGCGGCCCGCGCAGCACTTCCACCCGCGCCAGGTCGAGCATCAGGCCGCTGGCCGTGGAGCCCTGCGGCACGCCGTCCACCACCACGCCCACCGAACCCTCGGCCGACGTGGTCATCACGGCTGTGCCGATACCGCGGATCGACGCGCTGCCGCCCGGGCCGCTAGTCGAACTCTGGTCGCCGAATTCGAGTGCGGCGGCGGTCTTGGCCAGGTCGCCGATATCCTTCACGCCGGCACGCTCGAGCTGCGCGGCGTTGACGACGGTGATCGCCAGCGGCACTTCCTTGATGTTCTGCGTGCGCTTCTGGGCCGTGACCACCACGGTTTCGATGCCGGTGTCTCTTTTCGATGCCGATGCCGATGCGGCCGCGGTGTCCACTGTCTCCTGTGCATACACAGGCTGGATGGCCGCAAGGCTCATGGCGAGGATGGTCAGCCGGCCGAACGGCCGCTGGTAGTGATTGGTGCGCATCTTGTCTCCTGGGTATGTGTGCCGGATCTGTGCCGGCTAGATGTCTGCGACGCTGGTGCTGTCCCGGACCCGGGGCCGGCCAGCCCCGGTCGATTGAGGCCGAGTATAGGTTCGCCATTTCAGCGGCCAGAAGCCGTAAATCCTGATACCAGCTATCGCCGGCCGGAAGTGATGGCTGGCACGCCGAACGATCGCAAACGCTGATACGTCGTATCGAAACTCAGGCGTTCGGTTTCGCCGGGGGCGCTGCTATCGTTGCCCTCACAACACCATCACAACAACAATGTGGAGACAACCATGCAGAACCTCGTCCAAGGGGGCGTGCCGGAGACCTGGCGCGGCCGTGGCATCCTGATGCTGTGCCACTTCGTCGGCATGGTCGACCTGGTGGCGCTGCCGGTCTGGGTCGGCGCCCTGGTGCAGCACTACAAATTCGGCCTCGAGCAGGCCGGCATCACGGTCACCGCATTCCTGGCCGGCGCCGTGGTCGCCAGCCTCGCTGCCGCGCCGCGCTTCGGCCGGCTGCCGCGCGCCGCCTGCGTCGTCGGTGGCTATGGCATTGCCGCACTGGCGTTTTCCTGTGCCGCACTGGTAACGGATTTCGCCACGCTGGTGCTGCTGCACGCGATAGCGGGCCTGGCCGCCGGCACCGCGCTGTCGGTCACGCACGGCACCATCGGCCACAGCGCCAACCCGCACCGCATGTTCGCGCTGGCCGGCACCGCACTGGGCGTGGGCGCGGTGGTGTTCTATGGCGCCGTGCCGCCGGCCATTGCCGCGCATGGCGGCGCGATCCTGTTCAAGGTGCTGGCCGGGCTGATGGCGGTGGCGGCGCTGGCCGCGCTGGCATTCCCGCGCATTGCCACGGCAGGGCGCGGGCAGGTAGCGCATGGCCGGCTGTCCCGCGCCGCGTGGTGCGCCATTCTCGGCGTTACCGCGATGGCGTTGAACCAGGCGCTCACGTTCAGCATGCTGGACCGGATCGGCATCATGCGCGGCTTCGGACAGGAAGCCGTCAATGGACTGATGGTGGCGGTCGGCCTGGTGAACCTGGTGCCGGCGGCCGTTGCCGGCTTCCTCGACAAGCGCCTGAACCCGGTGCGCGTCGCCCTGGTGGCCGCGCCGCTGCAGGCCGCGCTGGCAGTGACGATCTGCCTTGCCACCGGTTACCCGCAGTATGCGCTGGCTGGCAGCGTCTATCCGGCGGTGCTGATCTTCATGCACACCTTCCTGTTCGGCCTGATCGCCCGGCTCGACCCGAGCGGCCGCGCACTGGCGGCCACGCCGGCCATGATGATGACCGGCTCGGCGATCGGCCCGGCCCTGGCCGGCGCGGGAATCATGCATGCCGGCTTCGGCGGCCTGGCCGCGCTGGCCGTCGCCGTCGGCGCATGCGCCACGCTGTGCTTTGCACTGGTGGCACGCAAGGCCGGCACGCCTGCACCCGCGGCGGCCTGAGCACCACGCCGCGCGCCATCACATCACGAAACTGAATCAATCGTTACCGGAGCTACCATGAACCAGGCATTGACCCTCTCTGAAGCCAACCAGATCCTGCAAGCCGCGCTCGCCGCCGCGCGCGGCGCCGGCATGCCGCCGGTCGCGGTGGTGGTGCTGGACGCCGCCGGCCACCTGGTGGCCCTGCAGCGCGAGGACGGCGCCAGCATGCTGCGCGTGGATATCGCGCTCGGCAAGGCCTGGGCCGCGGCCGGCATGGGCGTGGCAGGCAGCGTGCTGCATGCGCGTGCGCAGGGCAATCCCGCCTTCTTCAACGCGCTGGCGGCAACCGGGCAGGGCAGGTTCATTCCGCAGGCCGGCGCGGTGCCGGTGGTGCGGGCCGACGGCATCGTCATCGGCGCCGTGGGTGCCAGCGGCGGCAAGGGCGAAGACGACGAGGCGGTCTGCGCCGCCGGCGTGGCCGCGGCAGGGCTGGCAACGGCATGAGCCGCACGTTCCGGACCCCGGCGTGCACCTGCGGCATCGACATCCATGCCCACTTCATCCCGCACGACTTTCCCCGCTACCTGGGCAGTGCGCTGCCGGCCGACTGGCCGTCGATGGCGCCGGCGCATGCCTGCCACCGCCATGTGATGATCGCGGGGAAGGTCTACCGCACGGTGTCGGAAAAAGCCTGGAGCTCGAGCCGCCGCATCGCCGACATGGACGACATGGGCCTGTCGCACCAGGCACTGTCGCCGATGCCGGAACTGCTGTCCTACTGGATGGCGCCGGCCGCCGCGGCCCAGCTGCTGCGCTATATCAACGACCAGGTCGCCGCCGCGGTGGATCTTTCGGGCGGCCGCTTGGTCGGCATGGGCGCGGTGCCGCTGCAGGACATGGACCTGGCGCTGGCCGAGCTGGAATACCTCACCGGGCAGCTGGGTTTTCGCGCCATTGAAATCGGCAGCAACATCAACGGCCGCCCGCCGGGTGCGCCGGAGTTCGCGCCATTCTTCGCCGCCTGCGAGGAAAAGGGCGTGGCGGTGTTCGTCCATGCATTGAAACCGGCCGGGACGGAGCGGCTGGTCGGCCCGTCGAACCTGCTGCAGGCGCTGGGCTATCCGAGCGAAGTCGGGCTGGCCGCCGCGTCGGTGCTGACGTCGAACCTGATCGAGCGCCACCCCGGGCTGCGCATCGCGTTCAGCCATGGCGGCGGCACGCTGGCGATGCTGCTGCCGCGGCTTGAACAGGCCCGCAAGGTGTTCCCGGCGCTGGCCGACACCATGCCCGTCAGCCCGTCGGAGCAGGCGCGCCGCCTGTTCTACGACACGCTGGTGTTCGATTCCCCCACCTTGAACCTGCTGCTGCAGCGCTTCGGCCCCGATGCGCTGATGATCGGCACCGATTACCCGTTCGCCTTCCACGACCCGCGGCCGGTGGCCAGCATCGAGGGCGCCGTGGCCGATCCGTCGACCCGCGCGAAACTTGTCACGGGCAACGCAGCGCGCTTTCTTGGGCTCGATATTGCGCCCGGTTTGAATTCTTAAGGAGTATTGGCATGTCTTCCTCACCAGCCGGCCAGTTGCGCAGCATCGCGATCGGCGTCACCGACCTCGATGCCGCCGAACGGTTCTATACCGGCACCTGGCACCTCGACACCGTGGCACGCACGGCCGATGCCGTCTATCTGCGCGGCACCGGCAGCTTCCACCATATCCTGTCGCTGCACCGCGGCGCGCAGCCGGACGTGCGCAACCTCACGTTCAGCGTGGCCGAGGCGGCCGACCTGGACGCGATCGCCGCCCGCACTCCCCAAGCCGGCGGCACGCTGCTCTCCGGCCCCGCAGCGCTGGACGAGCCGGGCGGCGGCAATGCCGTCGTCATCCGCGACCCGCAGGGCCGCATCCTGCGCTTCGTGCATGGCGACGAACGCCATGCCGCCGCCGATGCCAGGCGCGATGCCCCCGTGCGCATCACCCACGCGGTCTTCAACAGTGCCGATGTCGCCGTGGCGCAGCGCTTCTTCGAGGAGGCGCTGGGCTTCCGGCTGTCCGACCGCACCCGCGTCATGGCGTTCATGCGCTGCCCGAGAGAGCAATACAGCGACCACCACAGCATCGCGCTGGCCGATGCCGATGCGAACACGCTGAACCACATCGCCTTCGTGATGCCCGACCTCGACGCCGTGATGCGCGGCGCCGGCCGCATGAGCGATGCCGGCTGGCCGATCGAATGGGGCGTGGGCCGCCACGGCCCCGGCAACAACGTCTTCGCCTACTTCGTGGGGCCGGACGATTTCGTCATCGAATACACGGCCGACGTGCAGCAGGTCGACGACAGCTACAAGGTCGGCGCGCCGGCCGACTGGACCTGGCCGCCGGGCCGCTTTGACCAGTGGGGCGTGTCGAAGCCGCCATCGGACCGCATCAAGGTGGCGCAGAAAAAAATCCGTTTCATCGAAACCTGAACCCACCGAACAACTTGATTTGAGCAACAGGAGAACCCCATGAAATTCGTCAGCTACAGCAACAATCACGAAGCCCGCCTGGCCGTTGTCGACGGCGACAGCATCATCGACCTGAACCGCCTGGTGCCCGAAGTGGCGGCCGACGCGCGCAAGGCGCTGCAATCCGGAATCGACCTGCTGGCCGCGGCACGCCGCGCCATCGAACTGGCCGCGCCGGCCGACCGCCTGCCGCTGGCCGGCGCCAGGCTGGCGCCGGTGGTGCCCGAGCCGGGCAAGACCGTGTGCCTGGGCCTGAACTACTACGATCACGCCGCCGAGAGCGGCCGCGAAAAGCCGGTCTACCCGTGGTTCTTCCTGCGTTCGACCACGTCGCTGCTGGGCCATGGCGAGGATGCCGAACGCCCGCGCGTTTCCGAAAAGCTGGATTACGAGGCCGAGCTGGCCGTCGTCATCGGCAAGCGTGGCCGCCATGTCAGCAAGGAGGACGCGCTGGACTACGTGTTCGGCTACGCCGCCTTCAACGACATCTCGGTGCGCGATTACCAGAAACGCACGCCGCAATGGACCATCGGCAAGAACTTCGACCGCACCGGCGCGTTCGGCCCGGTGCTGGTTTCCGCCGACGAGCTGCCGCCGGGCGGTGCCGGCCTGCGCATCCAGTCGCGCCTGAACGGCCAGGTCATGCAGGACGCCAACACGCGCGACATGATCTGGGACGTGGCCGAGACCATCGCGCTGCTGTCCGAGTGCGTGACGCTGGAACCGGGCGACGTGATCGCGATGGGCACGCCGGCCGGCGTGGGCCAGTCGCGCGTGCCGCCGGTGTGGATGAAGGACGGCGACACCATCGAAGTGGAGATCGAAGGCGTGGGCCTGCTGGTCAACACGATCCGCGACGAAGCGCAGCCATGAGCCACGAAGCCACGACTGCGCGCCCCGAATACGACGTGGCGGTCGTCGGCTTCGGGCCCTCCGGCGCGGTGGCTGCCGCGCTGCTGGGCCAGGCCGGCCTGCGCACGCTGGTGATCGACCGCACGGACGAGGTGTACCCGAAGCCGCGCGCCATCGCGCTGGACCATGAAATCATGCGGGTGTTCCAGAACCTCGGCCTGGCCGATGCCATTGCACCGTTCTGCGAACCGTTCACGCCTTCCGAGTACTACGGTGTCGACGGGCAGCTGATCAAGCGGCTGGCCACGGTGGCGCCACCGTACCCGCTGGGCCACACGCCATCGATGGTGTTCACCCAGCCGCCGGTGGAGGCGGCGCTGCGCGCCCATGTGCAGGCGCTGCCCACGGTCGATGTGAAGCTGGGCCTGCGTTTCACCGGCCTGGAACAGGACGGCGACAGCGTCACGCTGTTCCTCGAAGACGGCGCCGGCGCGCGCAGCAAGGTGCGGACGCGCTACGCGATCGGTTGCGACGGTGCCTCCAGCGCGGTGCGCGAAGCGCTCGGCATCGCGCTCGAAGACCTGCAGTTCGACGAGCCCTGGCTGGTGGTGGATGTGCAGGTCAACGAGCGCGGGCTGGCGAAGCTGCCGTCGACCAGCGTGCAGTTCTGCGAACCGGACCGGCCGTGCACCTACGTGATCGGGCCGGGCAACCACCGCCGCTGGGAAATCTCGCTGCTGCCGGGCGAAGACCCGGCGTACATGGCAACGGAAGAGGGCGCGTGGAGCGTGCTGCAGCGCTGGATCGGCCGCGACGACGCCACGCTGTGGCGCCAGGCCAGCTACCGCTTCCACGCGCTGGTGGCGAAGGAGTGGCGCAACGGCTGCGCCTTCATTGCCGGCGATGCCGCGCACCAGCAGCCGCCCTTCCTGGGGCAGGGCATGTGCCAGGGCGTGCGCGACGTGGCCAACCTGGCGTGGAAACTGCGTGCCGTGCTGGCCGGCGAGGCGGGCGCGCTGTCGGCCGAAGCCTTGCTGGACACCTATGCGGCCGAGCGCCGCGAGCACGTGCGCCAGTTCACCACGCGCATCAAGGAAATCGGTGCCGTCATCTGCGAACGCGACGTCGCCAAGGCCCGCGCGCGCGATGCCGCGCTGCTCGATGCCGCCGGCGGCCAGGTGAAAACCCAGGCGCGCCAGGACATCATCCCGCCGCTGTCGGCCGGCCTGCTCGATGCGGCCGGCGAAAAAGGCGGCAATGACGGTGCCGGCAAGCTGTTTCCGCAGCCACGCGTGCATGGCCCGGCCGGGCCGGTGCTGCTCGACGACATTGCCGGCACCGGCTGGCGCATCGTCACCGACCTGCCTGTCGAGAAGCTACCGGCCGGCCTGCTGCCGGTGGCGGCCGGCCTCGGCATGCTGGTCTCGCTGCCGCCCGGCGAAGACGGCTTCACCAGCGGCCCGCACCGCATGCAGACCGGCGAGCTCGATGGCGTGGTCGCCGGCTGGCTGGCAAGGCACGGCGTGCACGCCGCGGTGGTGCGGCCGGATCACTATGTGTACGGCGTGGCCGCCGATGGTGCCAGCCTGCTTGCGCTGGTGGCCGGCCTCAAGGATCGGCTGCAATAAGTGGCCGCAATAAGTGGCTGCAATAAGTGGCTGCAATAAGCGGCCACACAATGCGGCCGAAACAGTACCCCTACAAGTATCCCTATAAAAACCAGGAGACAGGCATGACCGAACAGTTCAGCAACGACGATCACACCCCGGACAGCCCGCGCCGCCGCACCCTGCTGGGCCTCGGCACGGCACTGGCCGGCGCCGCGATGCTGCCCGGTGCCGCTTCTGCGGCCAAGGCTGCGGCAACCACTGCCGCCACGAAAGGCAAGGGCACGTTCCCGCCAGGCTTCCTGTGGGGCGCCGCGATCGCCGGCCACCAGGCCGAGGGTGACAACGTCAACAGCGATGCATGGCTGCTGGAGAACGTCCAGCCGACCGAGTTCAAGGAACCGTCGGCCGCCGGCGTCGATCATTACCGCCTGTTCGACCAGGATATCGGCATGCTGGCCAAGGCAGGCCTGAACACGTTCCGCTTCTCGATCGAATGGGCGCGCGTGGAGCCGGTGGAAGGCCTGTTCTCGCTGGCCGCGCTGGAGCACTACCGCGATGTGCTGGAAGCCTGCCGCAAGCGCGGCGTGCGCACCATGGTCAGCTTCAACCATTTCGTCAATCCGCGCTGGTTCGCCGCGCGCGGCGGCTGGGAAGCCGACGGTGCTGCCGAACTGTATGCGCGCTACTGCGACAAGGTCACGCGCCACCTCGGCCACCTGATCGACCTCGCCACCACGTTCAACGAACCGAACCTGCCGCGGCTGCTTTTCGGCATTCCCGGCCCGCTGTCGGGCATGGCCGACAACCCGCGCATGAAGGGCATGCTGGCGAGCGCCGCGCGCCAGTCCGGTTCCGACAGGTTCTCGGCCTGGCTGTTCGGCGACCTGGACAAGATCCAGGCCGGCCTGCTGCAGGGCCATGCCGCGGCGTACCAGGCCATCAAGGCCGCGCGGCCGCAACTGCCGGTGGGCTTCTCGATCGCCATCGCTGACGACCAGGCCGTGGGCGACCCGGCCATGCGCGACCGCAAGCGCGCGATCGCCTACGAACCATGGTTCAAGGCCATCAACGAGCATGGCGACTTCTTCGGCGTGCAGACTTATACCCGCGAACTGATCGGGCCGGAAGGCGTGCTGCCGCCGCCGAAGGACGCGGTGATGACGTCGGGCCACATGGAGTACTACCCGCAGGCGCTGGAAGCCACGCTGCGCTACACGGCGCAGCATGTGAAGAAGCCGCTGTACGTGACGGAGAACGGCATCTCGACCGACGACGACCGGCAGCGCGTCGCCTATATCGACACCGCGGTCGGCGGCGTGGCCAATGTGCTGAAGGACGGCATCGACGTGCGCGGCTACGTGCACTGGTCGTTGCTGGACAACTTCGAATGGATCTTCGGCTACGGCCCGCGGTTCGGCCTGATCGACGTGGACCGCAAGACGATGCGGCGCACCGCCAAGCCGAGCCTTGCCGTACTGGGCAGGATCGCCAGGGCCAACGGCATCTGAACCGGGACGCGGCATGACAACACACTCTACGATGGCCGGCCATATCCGCCGCGCCATGATCGGCCTGGCCGTGATCGGCACATTGGGGGCCGATGCCGGCGCGCTCGACCTGCGCGAGTTCCGGGATCCGCCGAACACGGCACGCCCGCGCGTCTGGTGGCACTGGTTGAACGGCAACATCACGAAGGAGGGCATCCGCCGGGATATCGAGTGGATGGCGCGTTCCGGCCTGGGTGGCCTGCAGAACTTCGATGCCGCGATGATGACGCCGCAGGTCGTCACGAAACGGCTGGCCTACATGGACCCGGAGTGGCAGGAGGCCTTCCGGTTCGCCGCGCAACTGGCCGAGCAGAACCGGCTGGAATTCGGCATCGCCGCTTCACCGGGGTGGAGCGAAACCGGCGGGCCATGGGTGCCGGCGCAGGACGGCATGAAGAAGCTGGTCTGGTCTGAAACCATCGTCGAGGGCGGCAAGCCGCTCGACGTCAGGCTGGCGCCGGTGCCGCGCACCAGCGGGCCGTTCCAGGGCCTGTTCGTGCTGCCCGATATCATGGGGCACGTGCCGGATGCGAAGGCGCTGCCGCAGGGCGGCGCCGACATCGCCGTGTATGCCTGGCCGGTCGAGGCGGCGTCCGTCGAAACGCCGGCCATTCGCGTGAACGGCAAGACGCTCGACGCGGCCAGGCTGGCTACGCCGGGCGAGGACGATGTCGTCGAGATCGCGCCGCCGGCTGCCGGCGAGGCGATCGTCATCGCGCTCGATTATCCGGTGCCCCGCACGGTGCGGTCGGCCACGCTGTTCGTGGCCGGCATCGGCAGTATTTTCGAGGGCGCGGGCTATACCTCGGTGCTGGAAGCCAGCACGGACGGTCAGGCATGGCGCAAGGCCGCCGACCTGCCGCTGTCGCTGGTGCCGTCCACGGCCGGCTTCGCGCCCGTTACGGCGGCGCATTTCCGCGTGGTGATCAAGGCCACGCCGCCGGTGGTGAATCCCGGCTTCATGCCGGTGCCCGGCGCCGACACGGGGCCGTTCGCGGCGATGGCCGCGCCGAAGAACCTCAGGTTGCGCCAGCTGGCCCTGTCGGCCGAACCGAAAGTCAACGGCTTCGAAGCCAAGGCCGGCTTCTCACTGGTGGCCGACTACCATGCGCTCGACGCCGCCGCCGACCCGAACGAAGCCGGCATGGCGCCGGCGCAGGTCATCGACCTGACGGGCAAGGTGGCCGCAGACGGCTCGCTGCGCTGGACTCCGCCGAAGGGGAAATGGAAAGTGCTGCGGCTCGGCTGGTCGCTAACCGGCATCGAGAACCACCCGGCGACACCGGAGGCCACCGGCCTGGAAGTCGACAAGTACGACGCCGGGGCGGTACGCCGTTACCTGCAGACTTACCTGTCGAAGTATGAAAGCGCGGTGGGCAAGGACCTGATCGGCGCCCGCGGCGTGCGCGCGCTGGTGACCGACAGCACCGAGGTCGGCGCCTCGAACTGGACGCCGCGCATGCTGGAACAGTTCAGGCGCCTGCGCGGCTACGATGCGCGGCCGTGGCTGCCGGCCCTGACGGGCCTCGTCATCGGCAATCGGGCCCGCACCGATGCCTTCCTCTACGACTACCGCCGCACGCTGGCGGACCTGGTCGCCAGCGAGCACTATGGGACCGTGGCCGCGGTCGCCCGCGAACGCGGCATGAAGGTCTATGGTGAAGCGCTCGAAAGCGCCCGGGTCACGCTGGGCGACGACATGGCGATGCGCCGCCATGCCGACGTGCCGATGGCGGCGATGTGGACCTACCGCCCGGACCTGGGACCCAACCCGACCGCCATCGCCGACATGCGCGGCGCCGCGTCGGTGTCGCACATCTACGGCCAGAACCTGGTCGCGGCGGAATCGATGACCAGCGCCATGGCGCCGTGGGCGTTCGCGCCGGCCGACCTGCGCCCCATGATCGATACCGAGTTCGCCAATGGCGTCAACCTGCCGGTCATCCATACATCGGTGCACCAGCCGCTCGGCGACGATAAGAAACCGGGCCTGTCGCTGGCGATCTTCGGCCAGTACTTCAACCGCAACGAAACCTGGGCCGGCATGGCGCGCCCGTGGGTCGACTACATGGCGCGCAGCGCCTATCTGCTCCAGCAGGGCCGCTTTTACGCCGACGTGGCGTATTTCTACGGCGAAGAGGCGCCGCTGGTCACGCTGTACAAGGCCGGGCAGCCGGCCGACGCGCCGCGCCGCTACGCCTATGATTTCGTCAATGCCGATGCGCTGGCGGGCGCACTGTCCGTCCGGGATGGCGACCTGGTCGCGGAAGGCGGGGCGCGCTATCGCCTGCTGTTCCTCGGCGGTTCCAGCCGCCGGATGACGCTGGCCACGCTGCGCAGGCTGCATGCGCTGGCCACGCAGGGCGCGACGATCGTCGGCCAGGCGCCCGCCGGTTCGCCGGCGCTCGGCGACGATGCACGCCAGTTCGCCAGGCTGGTGAAGCAGATGTGGGGTAGCGGCAGGGCCACCACCACGGTCGGCAAGGGCCGCGTCGTGGACAGCCGCGACGTGGAAGCCGTGCTGGACACGCTGGGCCAGGCGCCGGATGCCGACTTCGGCGGCAGTGGTGGTACCGACCGCGGGCATCTGTCGTTCGTGCACCGCCGCCTGGACGATGGCGACCTGTATTTCGTCGTCAACCGCGGCAATGCGCCAGTCAGCACGGAGGCGCTGTTCAACGTGCATGGCAAGGCTGCCGAATACTGGCATGCCGACAGCGGCGCGAGCGCGCCGGCAGCCTGGCGCGTGCACGACAACAGGACGGCGGTGCCGCTGTCGCTGGCGGCGAACGAGTCGGTTTTTGTCGTGTTCCGGAAGGCCGCCACCGGTTCCGCCAGCGCACCCGCGGACACGCCGCCAGCCCCGGCATGGTCGGTGGTCGCGGTGCCGGCCGATGGATGGCAGGTCGGCTTCGACGGTCCGGGCGCACCGGCACCGATCGCCAGCGGTGCGCTGGGCTCGCTCACAGGCAGTGCGGATCCGCAGGTGAAGTATTTCTCGGGCACGAGCACCTGGCGGCGCGCCTTCACGCTGCCGGACGGAACGACGCCGGGCGCGCCCATCAAGCTGGACCTGGGCCGGGTGGGCGACGTGGCCGAAGTGATCGTCAACGGCATGCCGGCCGGCATCGCCTGGAAGCCGCCCTACGAAGTCGACATCGGTGCCCTGGTCGTGGCAGGGACCAACACCGTGGAGGTCAGGGTGGCCAACCTGTGGGTCAACCGACTGGTCGGCGATGCGCAGCCGGGTGCGCGGAAGGTCACGTTCACCGCCGCGCCGACCTATACGGCCGATGCGCCATTGCGCCCTGCAGGGCTGATCGGGCCGGTCACGCTGCGGGTGCAGTCCAGGTAGCACGGCCACGGCAAACCCGTTGCGCCGGAGATAGCAGGTATCGCCAAACAAGGCTTTGGCGTTGCTTGCGGCCCCACTAAGCTGGGACATCAATTCGAATATTCAGGAGACACAAGTGGGCGGAATCATTTTCAATAACGTACGCATTTTCGACGGCGCCCAGCTGCGCCCCGGCCTCGGCGCCGTGCGCGTGGAGGGCAACCGCATCAGCGAGGTGGCCGACGGTGGCCGCGGCATCGAGCGCCAGGTCGGTGACCGCGTCATCGACGGGCAGGGTGGCACGCTGATGCCGGGGCTGGTCGAGGCGCATGCGCACCTGTCGTGGCCAAGCTCGGTGGAGCGTTTCGTGCCGGGCATGGCGCTGCCGCCGGAGGACCTGGTGCTGACGACGGCGCGCAACGCGCGCATCCTGCTCGACCATGGTTTCACGAGCGCCTATTCGGCCGGTTCGCTGAGCAAATCGGTCGAAGTGGTGCTGAACACGTTCATCACGAGCGGCGGCATGCCGGGCCCGCGGCTGGTGGCATCGTCGATCGAGCGTTCGCCGCCGACCATCGACGAACTGGACCCGGGCCAGGTCGCCGACCACGGCAAGGGACCCGATGCAGTACGCGCCTTCGTCAAGGAGTGCGCATCGATCGGCGCCAAGTCGGTCAAGTTCCTGCTGTCCGGCGAGGATGCGCTGATGCCGGGCGCCTCGCAGCAGCTGCTGTACACGCAGGAGGAAGCCAGCGCCGCCGGCGAGCAGGCGCGCGAATCGGGCGTCTGGCTGGCTTGCCACGCGCAGGCCAACGAAGCGGTCAAGATGGGCCTGCGCGCCGGTTTCCGCGTGCTGTACCACTGCACCTACGCCGACAGCGAAGCGCTCGACCTGCTGGAAGCGAAACGCGACGAGATCTTCATCGCCCCGGCCGTGGGCATCATCCAGGCCACGCTGGACGCGACGCCGCCGCCGCATTTCGACATGACGCACATGAAGGCCAGTGCGGCCGAAGTGCTGGCGCTGCAGAAGAAGCTGGTGCCGGAGCTGAAGCGGCGCGGCCTGAAGGTGCTGCCGGGTGGCGATTACGGCTTCCCCTTCAATCCGAACGGCCGCAATGCGCGCGACCTCGAACTGTTCGTCGAGCATTTCGGCTACACGCCGGAAGAAGTGCTGTCCGCCGCCACGCTGCTGGGCGGCGAGCTGATGGGCATGGCCGACGAGCTGGGGCAGGTGAAACCGGGCTTCCTGGCCGACCTGCTGCTGGTGGACGGCGATCCGCTGGCCGACGTGAAGGTACTGCAGGACCGCAAGCGCCTGCGCGCCATCATGAAGGACGGCCGCTTCCACAAGGACCCTGCGCTGGCCGGCCTGGCGGGAGCCTAGACGATGAGCGCCCCCGATCTGCGCAAGCTGGAAAAGGCGATTCGCGCCGCCGGGCCGGTGATCGACCCCGCGTTTGCGAAAAACCTGTATGCGCCGCTGCTGGCCAATGCGCCGCGCGGCGGCGAAGTGCTGCGCGACATCGCGTATGGCACCGATGAGCGGCACCGTCTCGATGTGTACCTGCCGGTCGGGAAGTCGGCCATGGAAGGCGCACCGGTCGTCATCTTCCTGCACGGCGGCGGCTTCATTCGCGGCGACAAGGCCGACCGCGCAGCCGTCGGCGATTACTTCTCGCGCCACGGCGTGCTGGCGGTGCTGCCGAATTACCGGCTCGGCCCGCGCCACCGCTGGCCAGCCGGCGCCGAGGACGCGGCTGCGGTGCTGGCGTGGGCGAGGGCGCACGTGGCGGCGCACGGCGGCAACCCGGACCACATCGTGCTGGCCGGCGAATCGGCCGGCGCGGCCCACGTGGCCGCGGCCACGCTGGTCCGGCGCTTCCACCCGACCGAAGGGCTCAGGATCGCCGGCGCCTTCCTGGCGTCCGGCGTCTACAACGCGGAGCTGGAACTGCTGGCGCGCAGCCAGCTGAACATCGCCACGCCGGACCCGCGCAACGAGGCGTATTTCGGCACCGATTTCCCGGCGTACCGGGCCATGTCGACGGTGGCGCTGGCCGATGCCGCCCCGTTCCCGCTGGCGATCAGCTACGCCGAGCTGGATCCGGTGCAGATGCAGGCGCAGGCCGGCGAGCTGTTCGCCACGCTGGTCACGCGCCACGGCTTCCAGCCGAAGATCTCGGTAGTGCGCAACCACAACCACCTGACGCAGGTGTACGCGATCAACAGCGGCGACGATGCGCTCGCCGGACCGATGCTGGCTTTCGTGCGCGATCCGCGGGCCTGATTTTTCAGACCACTGCCTGGCCGGGGCCGCGCAGCGCACGCGGGCCCGGATATTTTATTTACCCGCTTCTTCACACATCCTTACACAGTGGCCTGCGCACTTTGTAGTGACATGCACGATAAAAAAACATACAGTGGAGGAATAAAAAGCAGGCAATACATCATATAAAGGAGACAACGACATGCGATTCAACAGGCTGGACCTGAACCTCTTGCTGGCGCTCGATGCGCTGCTGGAAGAGCAGAACATCACGCGCGCAGCAAGCCGCGTCAACGTCAGCCAGTCGGCCATGAGCGGCATGCTGGCGCGGCTGCGCGAATTCTTCGAAGACGACCTGCTGGCCGCCGTGGGTCGCAACATGGAGCTGACGGTGTTGGGCCGGCAACTGGTGGGGCCGGTGCGCGACCTGATCCTGCACGTGCACGCCACGGTGGGCATCCGCGTCACGTTCGACCCGGCGCGCGAAACGCGCTGCATGAAGATCATGGTGTCCGACTATGCGACCGAGGTGTTCCTGAACAAGGTGGTGGCCCGCGTGCTGCGCGATGCGCC
>DASVVD010000090.1:0-14822 GCA_036386715.1 Pseudoduganella sp. | reverse complement strand
CGGTCAGCTGTATTTCGGTGCCGGCCAGGTTCAGCGATGCCACGAACTTGTTCATCCATTCCGGGCTGCCGGGAATCTTCTTGCCGGCGGTCGGCACGATGGCGGCGCCGTTGGAGTAATTGTCGTCGTACTTGGAGCGGTTGTACGAGATCGCATCGTAGAACGAGAACGCGCGGCCGAAGTGGAACGTGCCGGACAGGTCGATGCCGTCCGTCTTCACGCTGCCCACGTTGGCCAGCACCGGGTTGCCGCCGATGATCGCCGAGATCACCGGGGTGGGGCTGATCGTCAGCAGGCGGTCCTTGAAGTTCACGTGGTAGAGGTTGACCTGGCCATCGAAGCCGCTCAAAGGACCGGCGTCCAGCTGCCGGCTGGTGCGCAGGCCCGCCTCGAAGGTCACCGAGGTCTCCGGCCTGGCCGTGGCCTTGAACAGGTCGAACGCGGACTGGCTCGCCAGGCTCCATGGCGACGCGCCGCCGCCGCCGTAGGTGACGAACTGGCGCATGTTCTTCTGCACGTTGACGAAAGCCTGGTCGCCCGCCGTGATGTCCCAGCGCGCGCCCAGCTGCGGCAGGAACCATTTCTTCGTATCGATATCGCCTTCCGGCAGCGCGCTGGAACCGCCGGCGATGGCGCCTGGTTTCGGCTGCACCGGCATGGTGCCGCGGGCGAACTGCAGGCTCGACTTGAAGCCGCCCTGCAGCACCATGTCGGGGCGCACGCGCCATTCGTCCTGCAGGTGCAGTTGCACCACCTTGTTGTCGATCTCGCTGCCGTACTGCGTGATCAGCGGATTTTCCGGGCGGTCGTAGGGCGAGCTCGGATTGCCGGCGTCCAGCGCATACCAGCGGCGGTAAGCCTGGGATTCGTTCTTCTCGAACCACAGGCCCGCCTGCAGCGTGTGGTCGCCGATCTCGCTGCGCAGCGTCGACAGCCAGCCGGTGCGGTTGATCCGGTACTCGGTGGTGCGCGTGGCATAGCCGGAATTGCCGAATACCTGTTTCAGGTTCTGGTTCGGATAATAGACGGCGAACAGCGCGGGCAGGCCGGCCACGCCAATCGGGCCGGCCACCACGCCGACGCCGTCGTCATAGTGGTAGTAGACCTGGTTCGACCAGGTGGTGGAGTCGGACAGGTTCCAGTCGTACTTCACGTAGCCGAGGTAATCCTCGCGCTGCGCATCGCTGTAGTAGTTGCGGTAGTTGTTGCCCTCCGCAGCTGGCGTGGCGCCGGTGGGCGACAGATAGCCCAGCGCGGCCTGGAAGTCGGGATACAGGAACGGCCGGGTGTAGGGCTGCCACTTCTCGGTGGCCGAGCGGACGGTGCTGTCCTCGTTCGGCTCGATCTTGTCGCTGTAGTTGAAGAAGACGGTCAGGCGACCGGCGGCGTTGTCGTTGACGAACTTGGCGTTGACCTGGTCGCCGCCCTGGCGGCCGTGGAAATCCCAGGCGCGCGCCTCGTGGTGCATGGCGGAGACGTAGACGCTGGCGTCGCCGAATTTTCCACTGAGCTTTCCCGAATCGTAACGCAGGAACGTGCGCGACGTGTCGTGGCTGCCCAGGGTCTGCTGCACGGCCAGGTTGCGTTCGGCCAGCGGGTCGGCCGAGAACGTTTCGATGGTGCCGCCCAGGTTGCTGGTGGACGCGGTGGCCAGGTCGCCCGCGCCGGACGAAAGCACGACGCCGCGCACGTTCTCGGAGATCACCGCGCGTTGCGGCGACAGGCCGTTGTAGTTGCCGTATTGCTGGTCGCCGAGCGGCACGCCATCCATCGTGTAGCCCAGTTGCGGGCCCGAGAAGCCGTGCACGAACAGCGACAGGTTCTGCTCGTTGTTGCCCCACGGGTCGGCGGTCTGGAAGCTGACGCCGGGCAGCGTCTGCAGCGCTTTCAGCGGGTTGGTGCCCGGCAGGATTTTCTGGATATCGTCCGCCTTCAGCGCCACCGAGGAGCGCGTGCGGCGGGTTGCCACTTCCACCGTCGCCACCGGCCCGGCCGCCAGCGCCGCCGCTTCGCTGCCCAGGTCCGCCCCATTCGCCACCGCGCCGCTTTCCATCGCCGCCACCGCCGTCGCCACCTGCTGTGCCATCGCCAGCGGCGCCAGCGCCAGGCTCGCCATCATGGCGGCCTTGATCTGCTTCTTCATCATTAACCCGTCGTCAAGTTGGTAGGAAATGCAACGACGCGCAGCGTAGCGGGGCGATGTGACGGCGTGATGACGACCCGAAACAATGTTGCCTAGAATCGGGGACTGTCCCCAATTTCAGGCAACTTTTCGCGGAAAATAAGCCTGCAACATGGAGCGATGAATAGTGAACAGTCAGCTATAAGGAATGTTTCCAAAAAAAGGGGACTGTCCCCGGTGTTGTTTTGCAACCAGCGCAACTGCTTTTGGTAATAAAAAGCCCGCCGGGAGGGCGGGCTGTGCGGAGCAGGGAAGGCTTATTGCTTCACTTCGGGCGGGTGGATCAGCGTTTCGGCGGGCGCGTCGCTGGCGAACAGCTGGGCGCAGTCGACGGCGTCGTATTCGTAGTGCTTGCCGCAGAAGTCGCAGTTGATGCCCAGCTTGCCCTGTTCGGCCAGCGCCTCTCCGACTTCGGCCTGGCCCAGCATCTTGAGCATGTTGCCCACCTTGTCGCGGGTGCAGCTGCAGTGGAACGACGGGTGCACCGGGTCGAACACGCGGATCGTTTCTTCCCAGAACAGGCGCTTTTGCAGCACGTCGATTTCAGTGCTCAGCAGTTCTTCTTCCTTCAGCGTGCGGCCCAGCATCACGGCGCGGTTCCAGGTTTCCAGGGCTTCTTCCGGGCTGACGGGGTTCGCTTCGGCCTTGCCGCCGTGCAGCGGCAGCTTTTGCAGCAGCAGGCCGCGCGCGACGTTGTCGTCGGCCGCCAGCCACAGCTGGGTGTCGAGCTGTTCGGAGCGCAGCATGTAATGTTCGATGACGGTGGCCACGTCTTCGCCGTCCAGCGGCACCACGCCCTGGTAAGGCTGCTGGCCCGGCATTTTCTCGGCCGGGTCGAGCGTGATCACGAAGCGGCCCCGGCCGGTCTGGTTCAGCAGCGCCGTCAGGTCGGCATCGTCGGCGATCGGCGCGTCGTCGGCCAGTTTCGCGGTGGCGCGCAGGCGCAGTTCCGAATCGCATTCGACGACCAGCAGGCGGATCGGGCCGTCGCCGTGGATCTGCATCACGATCGAGCCGTTGAATTTCAGGTTGGCCGACAGCAGGGCGGCGGCGGCCACCATCTGCCCCAGCAGGCGCTTGACGGCCACGGGGTAGCCGTGGCGCGCCTGGATCTCGCGCCACGTCGCCGAGATATCGACCAGCTCGCCCCGCACGGCGGCGTTGTCGAAAATGAATTTTTGCAGCGTATCCTGGGTCATGCGTTATCCAATCTTTTTCAAATTTGTCTTGAACAGCTGCGCGCGCTGCACATAGCTGTCGGCAGCGCCTTTCAGCCCCGCCACGTCGTCCGCCGTCAGCTCGCGCACGGCCTTGGCCGGCGAACCGATGATCAGCACGTTATCCGGAAATTCCTTGCCTTCGGTGACGAGCGCGCCGGCACCCACCAGGCAGCCCTTGCCGATCCTGGCACCGTTGAGTATCACGGCCTGGATGCCGACCAGCGACCCGTCGCCGATCGTGCAGCCATGCAGCATGGCCTGGTGGCCGATCGTCACGTCGCGGCCCACCGTCAGCGGGTAACCCAGGTCCGTGTGCATGACGGTGCCTTCCTGCACATTGCTGTTCTCGCCGATCGTGATGCGCTCGTTGTCGCCGCGCAGCGTGGCGCCGAACCACACCGAGCTGTGCGGCTGCAGCGTGACCTTGCCGAGCACCGTGGCGCTGTCAGCCACGAAAGCCGTGGCGTCGATCTCGGGCGCATCGGTGCCCAACTGGTAAATCGTCATGGATTGGCCTTGTCCGAGGAAAATATTGGCGACATTTTACGCCCTTGCGCCCCGGCATTCGCGGCCTTCACGCTCGCATGCTTAATAAGAACGATCGTGCTAAAGTAGGGGCCTCAATGCGGCTTTCCCGAACGAAGGTGCGCATATTGCGACGACTCCGACCAATTCAAGACCAGACATCGATGACGCCCTCCCGTTCCGACTTCCTCACCGTGCGCGGCCTGCGCACCCATGTCCGCCACTGGGGCCGCGAAGGCGCCCCGAAAATCTTCATGCTGCACGGCTGGATGGACGTGGGCGCCTCGTTCCAGTTCGTCGTCGACCACCTGCAAGGCGACTGGCACGTCATCGCGCCCGACTGGCGCGGTTTCGGCCTGACCGAGCGCCCCGGCACCGACACCTACTGGTTCCCCGACTATTTCGCCGACCTCGACGTGCTGCTGCGCCACTACCAGCCGGAAGGGCAGGTGAACCTGGTCGGCCACAGCATGGGCGGCAATATCGCCGGCATCTATGCCGGCGTGCGGCCGGAACGGATCCGCCGCTTCGTCAACCTGGAAGGATTCGGGCTGAAGGGCGCCACGCCGGAGGATGCGCCGCAGCGCTATGCGAAATGGCTGGACGACCTGCTCGAGCCGCCGGCGATGAAAGGCTATGCCACGCAGCAGGCGGTGGCGGCACGGCTGCAAAAGACCAATCCGCGCCTCACCGACGAGCGGGCCGCCTTCCTGGCGCAGCACTGGTCGGCACGGAACGCGGCCGGCGAATGGGAAATCCTGGGCGATCCGGTGCACAAGCAGGCCAGCCCGCTGCCGTATCATGCCGAGGACATCATGGCCTGCTGGCGCCGGATCACGGCACCGGTATTGTGGGTCGAGGCTGCGGACACCAACATGTGGCTGTGGCTGGGCGGCCCGGAGGAGGGCCGGCGCGAAGTCGACCGCCGCATGGCCAACATCGCCGATGTGACGCCGAGGATGATCCCGGACGCCGGCCACATGCTGCACCATGACCAGCCGGCGCTGCTGGCGGCGATGATCGAGGATTTCCTGGGTTCCCCTGGCTGACCGTCGGCGACTCGCCTCGGCTTCCCGCATGATGCCCCGCGTAATTGGACCGCCGCCACACGGCGTGCCGCGCGGCGGTACAATGACAGTTCACCACCGAACCGAAACGCCCCATGCTGAAAGTCGACCTGCACTGCCATTCCAACGTTTCCGACGGCGTGCTGACGCCGGCCGCCGTGGCGCAGCATGCGCGCCAGGCAGGCGTAGACGTCTGGGCGCTGACCGACCACGATGAAGTGGGCGGCATCGCCGCCGCCCGCGCGGCCGCGGCCGGCCTGGGCATGAAGTTCGTGGCCGGCGTGGAAATCTCGATCACGTGGGGCGGCGAAACGGTGCATATCGTCGGTTTGAATATCGACGAAAACAACCCCGCGCTGCTGCAGGGCCTTGCCGCCACGCGCGAAGGCCGCGACGCGCGCGGCCGCGAGATCGGCGCGCAGCTGGCCAAGGCCGGCATTCCGGGCGCCTACGAAGGCGCGCTCGAATTCGTCGACAACCCGGCACTGATGTCGCGCACCCACTTCGCCCGCTTCCTGGTGCAGCAGGGCTATTGCGCGAACACGCCGGAAGTGTTCCGCAAATACCTTTCCGAGGGCAAGCCGGGCTACGTGCCGCACCGCTGGGCCAGCCTGGAAGAGGCGGTCGGCTGGATCCGCGGGGCCGGCGGCGTCGCCGTTGTCGCCCACCCCGGCCGCTACCGCTTCTCGCCACTGCAGCAGGGCGTGCTGTTCGACCAGTTCAAGGAACTGGGCGGCGCCGCGATCGAAGTCGTGACCGGCAGCCACACGCCGGACCAGTACCCGGTCTATGCGCAACTGGCCAATGCCTATGGTTTCCTGGCCTCGCGCGGCACCGATTTCCACGCGCCGGGCGAAGCACGGGTGGATTTCGCCGCGCTGCCGCCGCTGCCCGCCAGCGTGACGCCGGTCTGGCACGACTGGTTCTGAAGCCGGTCATCGCCGGGCGGCGGCGCCCGAGTGCCGCGATGCCGGCCGTGCGTGAACATACCGTGGTGCCGGCCGTAACGACATATCTGCCGCTGCGCACCCCGCCGGAACGCCCATCGGCGCCGGCTGTGCCGAAATACCCGTCCGCGCCGGCTGTGCCGAAATACCCATCGGCGCCGGCTGTGCCGAAACACCCTTGTAATTACAGTCCTGTAACCTTATCTGACCGCTCGGATCATTTTGTCCGGAAAGCCCAACCATGAAACGCATCGTCCTCTTTATCGCCACCAACCTCGCCGTGATGCTGGTGTTGTCCATCGTGCTGTCGCTGCTCGGCATCGGCCGCCCCGGCGCGGGCGGGCAGCTGCAGATGGGCGGGCTGCTGGCGTTCTCGCTGGTGGTCGGCTTCACCGGCTCGATCATCTCGCTGCTGATCTCCAAGCCGATGGCGAAATGGACCACCGGTGCGCGCGTGCTCGACGCGCCTCAGAATTCCACCGAGCAGTGGCTGCTGTCCACCGTGCAGGGGCTGGCGCAGCGCGCCGGCATTGGCATGCCCGAGGTGGCCGTGTATGACGGCGAACCGAATGCCTTCGCCACCGGCGCGTTCAAGAATTCCGCGCTGGTGGCCGTCTCCACCGGCCTGCTGCAGTCGATGAGCCGCGAAGAAGTGGAAGCGGTGCTGGGCCACGAGGTGGCGCACATCGCCAACGGCGACATGGTCACGCTCACGCTGATCCAGGGCGTGGTCAACACGTTCGTGGTGTTCTTTGCCCGCATCGTCGGCTTCTTCGTCGACAAGGTGTTGCTGCGCAACGAGGAACGCCGCGGCCCCGGCTACATGATCACCGTGTTCGTCTGCGAGATCATCTTCGGCCTGCTGGCATCGATCATCGTCGCCTGGTTCTCGCGCCAGCGCGAATTCCGTGCCGATGCCGGCTCGGCGCGCCTGCTGGGCAGCAGTGCGCCGATGCAGAATGCGCTGGCCCGCCTGGGCGGCATGGAGCCGGGCGCGCTGCCGCAGAACATGGCGGCTTCCGGTATTTCCGGCGGCGGCGGCTGGTCCGCGCTGTTCTCCACCCACCCGCCGTTCGAGGAACGCATTGCGGCGCTGCAGGCATTGCGGTAACCAACCAACCAAGTGAAATGACGGCATGAGCCAATACTTCGACATCCATCCGGTCAATCCGCAGGGCCGCCTGATCAAGCAGGCGGCCCAGATCCTCCATGGCGGCGGTGTCGTCGCCGTGCCCACCGATTCCTGCTATGCGCTGGTCTGCCACCTGGACGACAAGGCGGCTGTCGAGAAGCTGCGCCGTATCCGCGGCATCGACGAAAAGCACCACCTGGCGCTGCTGTGCCGCGACCTGTCCGAGATCGGCATCTATGCCCGGGTCGACAACAAGCAGTTCCGCCTGCTGAAGGCCGCCACGCCGGGACCGTTCACGTTCATCCTGGAGGCCACGCGCGAAGTGCCGCGGCGCCTGTCGCACCCGTCGCGCAAGACGCTCGGCCTGCGCGTGCCGGAAAACCCGATCGTCGAGGCGCTCATGGCCGAGCTGGGCCAGCCGCTGATTTCCTCCACGCTGATCCTGCCGGGCGAGACCGAACCGCTGAACGACCCGGACGAGATCAACGAACGCATCGGCAAGCAGCTCGACCTCGTCATCGACGGTGGTGCCTGCAGCATGGAAATGACCACCGTGGTCGACCTGACCGGCAGCGAGCCGGAACTGATCCGCCTGGGCCGCGGCGACCCTGCCGTGGTAGGCCTCTGAGGGCCGGAGTTGCCAAGCCGGCACGCGGCGTCTAAGCCGGCTATAAAAGTCGGCCTGTAGAGTCGATCCCGTAGTGCAGGCTGGCTGGCCATGGCCGGATCATGGCCGGCTTTTCGTATCTTTACCTTTCCCCCTCCTTTGCCCCGCCGGGCCGGCCTTGCCGGTCTGGTAAAATTTTGCCCATGACTGAATTCAGCCAAGCCATCCAGACCGTCGCGGTGTACGCGATCCCCGTCCTGTTCGCGATTTCGCTGCACGAGGCGGCCCATGGCTACGTCGCCCGCTATTTCGGCGACCCGACCGCGCATGAGATGGGGCGCCTGTCGGTGAACCCGACACGCCATATCGACCCGTTCGGCACCATCCTCCTGCCACTGATCCTGTACCTCACGATCCACATGCCGTTCGGCTATGCCAAGCCGGTGCCGGTCGACTATGGCCGCCTGCGCAACCCGAAAAAGCAGATGGGCTTCGTGGCCGCCGCCGGCCCGTTGGCGAACCTGGCCATGGGCCTGGGGTGGATGGTCTGGCTGGTGCTGATGCGCGGCATGGGCATCGACGAGCCGTTCCTGATCAAGATGGCCATCGCCGGCGTCAACGTCAATGCCATCATGTGCGTGTTCAACCTGCTGCCGATCCCGCCGCTCGATGGCGGCCGCATCCTGACAGCGCTGCTGCCGAACGGGCTGGCGCGCCGCTACGCCCGCATCGAGCAGTACACGCCGTGGATCTTCCTCGGCCTGCTCGTGGCGATGTACTTCAACCTGCTGTCGCCGCTGCTGTCCGGCATGGTCGGCCTCTTCATCGAGCTGCTGGCGCTGCTGGTGCTGCCGTTGCAGATGCTGCTCAACAGCTGACATGTATCCGGACCGCGTCGTCTCGGGCATGCGCCCGACAGGCAGGTTGCACCTCGGGCACTACCACGGTGCCCTGAAGAACTGGATCATCCTGCAGGCCGAGCGGCCCTGCCTGTTCTTCGTGGCCGACTGGCATGCGCTGGCCACGCATTACGACGACCCGGCCATCATCGAAAAGGCCACATGGGACATGCTGGTCGACTGGCTGGCCGCCGGCATCGATCCCACCCAGGCCACGCTGTTCATCCAGTCGCGCGTGCCCGAGCATGCCGAACTGCACCTGCTGCTGTCGATGGCCACGCCACTGGGCTGGCTCGAGCGGGTGCCGACCTACAAGGACCAGGTCGACAACCTGGCCAGCCGCGATCTCGCCACCTATGGTTTCCTGGGCTACCCGCTGCTGCAGGCGGCCGATGTGCTGATCTACCGCGCCAGCGAAGTGCCGGTGGGCGCCGACCAGGTGCCGCACGTGGAAATGATGCGCGAGATCGCCCGGCGCTTCAATCACCTGTACGGCAAGGAGCCGGGCTTCGAGCAGAAGGCGCAGGACGCGGTGAAGAAGCTGGGCAGCAAGCGCGCCCGGCTCTACAATGAACTGCGCACCGCGTACCAGCAGGAAGGCGACGACGATGCGCTGGAACAGGCGCGCGCCATGCTCGAAGAAGCGGCCAGCCTGCCGATGATCGACCGGGAACGGCTGTTCGGCTACCTCGAGGGCAGCCGCAAGCTGATCCTCGTGGAGCCGCAGGCCCGGCTCACCGCCGCGGCGTGGCTGCCGGGGCTCGATGGCCGCAAGATGTCCAAGGCTTACGGCAACGCGATCGCGCTGCGCGAGGACAAGGCAACCGTCACGGCGAAAATCCGCACGATGCCGACCGATCCGGCCCGCGTGCGCCGCACCGATCCGGGCGACCCGGCGCGCTGCCCGGTATGGCAATTCCACGTGGTCTATACGGATGCGGCGACGCAGGCATGGGCGGAGAAGGGCTGCCGCTCGGCGGGCATCGGCTGCATCGAGTGCAAGCAGCCGGTGATCGATGCCATCCTTGCCGAACAGGAGCCGATGCACGAGCGGGCGCAGGCGTACCTGGACGATCCATCGCTGCTGCGTGCCATCGTGGCCGATGGCAATGAAACAGCCCGCAAGCTTGCGCAGGAAACGATGCGCGATGTGCGCGAGGCGATGGGATTGAGCTACACCTGAGTTTTACCCGGTTTGCCCCGGGTTTTCCCCGGGTTTTCCCTTATCAAGTCATGTTGAAGGAACAGATGAACGATACGGTTTCCCCCTGGGTGCAGCGTTTTGCACCATTGATCCCCGGTGGCGAGGTGCTGGATCTGGCCTGCGGCAACGGCCGCCATTCGCGCCACCTCGTCACGCTGGGCCACGCGGTGATCGCCGTCGATCGCCGGCCCGATGCGCTGGCCGCCTCGGCCGGTCCCGGCATCGTCACCAGCGATATCGACCTGGAGGCGCCGGGCGCGGCATGGCCCTTCGGCCCGAACCGCTTTGCCGGCATCGTGGTCACCAACTACCTGTACCGCCCGCTGCTGGCGGACATGGTGGGCAGCCTGGCGCCGAACGGCGTACTGGTTTATGAAACGTTTGCCGATGGCAACGCGGCGTTCGGCAAGCCAAGCAATCCCGACTTCCTGCTGAAGGCGGGCGAATTGCTGGAACTGGCCCGCCAGCAGGGCTTGCGTGTCATCGCTTATGAGGACGGCATCGTTAATGGGAGCGAGAGCGGGAGCGGGGCGCAGGACGGGCAGCCGGGCGGAAAGACCGAGAACCGGGCGATGGTGCAGCGGCTCTGCGCCGTCAAGGCCGAGTTCCCCCGCGAGGCCGCGCTGCTCGGCTGTATCGAGAGCTGATACCACCGCGAAATATCCCAAAGGCGTAGGCGATCGTCTACAATCGACGTTTTTAAACCTTTTAGCAATTGGTTCGAATATATGATTAAGGGCAGCATTGTTGCGATCGTTACCCCGATGCATGCGGATGGCAGTCTGGACTACGACAGCCTCGACCGCCTGGTCGACTGGCACATCGCCGAAGGCACGGATGGCATCGTCATCGTCGGTACGACGGGTGAATCGGCCACTGTTACCGTGGAAGAACATTGCGCGCTGATCAAAGCCTGTGTCGACCGCGCGGCCGGCCGGATCCCCGTCATCGCGGGTAGCGGCGGCAACTCGACGGCCGAGGCCATCGTGCTGACCCGCTATGCCAAGGAAGCCGGTGCGGATGCAACGCTGCAGGTGGTGCCTTACTATAACCGTCCTACCCAGGAAGGCATGTACCAGCACTTCAAGGCGATCGCCGAAGCGGTCGACCTGCCGGTCATCCTGTACAACGTGCCGGGACGCACTGTAGCGGACATGTCCAACGAGACCGTGCTGCGCCTGGCATCGATCAGGAACATCATCGGCATCAAGGATGCCACCGGCAACATCGGCCGCGGCCTGGACCTGCTGCGCCTGGTGCCGGCCGATTTCGCCGTGTTCTCCGGCGACGATCCGACCGCCATGGCCCTGATGCTGGCCGGCGGCAAAGGCAACATCTCCGTGACCGCCAACGTGGCACCGCGCGCCATGGCCGAGGTGTGCAAGGCAGCGATGGCGGGCGATATCGGCCGCGCGATCGAAATCAACAACAAGATTTTCCCCCTCCACCAGAAGCTGTTCATCGAGCCGAACCCGGTTCCGGTCAAATGGGCGCTGGCGGAAATGGGGCTGATGCCGGCCGGCTTGCGCCTGCCGCTCGTGCCGCTCGCGGCCGAATTCCACCCGGCCGTACGTGCGGCGCTGGTCGAGGCCGGCGTGCTGGCATAAGCCTGCCCGCGGCGGCGGCTGTCCCGCCGCCGCCGCAGTGCTGCCGACGCAGTGCAGCCAACTTTCATCCCAGCCGGGTTCTTCCGCTTTAAATCCAGTTACCACATGACCAAGAAAGCTTCCCTCTCTCCGCAAAACGGCCTCGTGCTCGGCGTCCTGATGCTCAGCCTGACTGGCTGCGGCATGTTCGAATCCGTGGTCGGCAAGACCACGGTGGACTACAAATCGGCCAAGAAGGCGAGCACGCTGGACGTTCCGCCCGACCTGACCCAGCTGCAGAAAGACAACCGCTATGCGCTGCCGGACAGTGGCAACAACAGCGGCGTGGCTACCGCCTCCGGCTACGCTGCGCAGCGCGCCGGCATGGCTGGCGGCGCAGCTGGCGTTGCGCCCGGTGCCGCCCAGGCGGCTGCCGGCGGCAATGAAGTCGCCACCACCGGCAACGACAAGGTGCGCGTGGAGCGGGCCGGCAACCAGCGCTGGCTGGTCGTCAAGGCCTCGCCGGACGTGCTGTGGCCGCAGCTGAAATCGTTCTGGGAAGACAACGGCTTCACGCTCTCGCTCGATAACGCCACGGCAGGCGTGATGGAAACCGAGTGGAACGAGAACCGCGCGAAGATCCCGCAGGATGTCATCCGCCGCACCATCGGCAAGGTGTTCGACTCGGCGTACTCGACCGGCGAACGCGACAAGTACCGCACCCGCGTGGAACGCAATGCCGACGGCACGAGCGAGATCTTCATCAGCCACCGCGGCGCCGAGGAAATCGCCCAGGGGCCGGAGAAGGAAATCGTGAAATGGACGCCACGGCCATCCGACCCGAACCTGGAAGCCGAATTCCTGGCGCGCCTGCTGACCAAGCTGGGCGGCACCGAGCAGACCGCTGCCCGCACCACCGTCGACAATGCGATCGTGCAGCCGCTGCATGCCTTCCTGAAAGGCGAGGGCGCCACCCGCCATGTGGAAACCGACGAAGGCTTCGACCGCTCGTGGCGCCGCGTGGGCCTGGCGCTGGACCGCGCCGGCTTCACCGTGGAAGACCGCGACCGCGTGCAGGGCATCTACTACGTGCGCTACGTGGCCGACCAGGTCGAGAAGAAGGGCTTCTTCGGCCGCCTGTTCAGCTGGGGCTCGTCGGATGCCGACAAGGAAGCGCAACGCTACCGTATCATCGTCAAGGCCGCCGAAGCCGGCAACACCAGCCAGGTGACCGTGCAGACCAACAAGGGTGAAGCGGAAGTCTCGCCGACCGGCGAAAAGATCCTGACGCTGCTGCAGGACGAGTTGAAGTAATCGACGTCACGCTTGTCGCGACAGTACGAAAAACCGGCCGCATGGCCGGTTTTTTTATTGCACGGACATAGTGACTGGCTGGCGCCGCCGGCGCAGGCCCTGCACGGTACGGTACGACTTGCCCGGCGCTGCCCGCCGAAGTGATACGGAATATCGGGAAAGGCAGCGCAAGAGGCAGCGTAAAAAGCAGGGCATAAAAAAACCGCCCGAAAAGGGCGGTTTTTCAGGATGCCGTCCGAAGACGGCAGTCCGGGCCAATTACTTGGCAGCGGCAGCAGCCGAAGCGGCTTCCGAAGCAGCCGAAGCGGCTTCCGAAGCGGCCGAAGCAGCAGCCGAAGCGGCAGCAGCAGCGTCAGCAGCTGGAGCAGCAGCAGCGTCAGCAGCTGGTGCGGTTGCGGTTGCGTCAGCAGGAGCAGCAGCTGGTGCGGTTGCGTCAGCAGCTGGTGCGGTGGCTTCGGTTGCAGGAGCAACTGGCGCTTCTTCTTTTTTCGAGCAAGCAGCCAGAGCAACGGCCAGCAGGGAGGCGATCAGCAGGGATTTTTTCATTTGTTTTCCTTAATTAATTCACAAATTAACAATGTTGCGATGAATAATTACCGGTAATTATCGCTCACTAGGGTGCTTCGAGATCATCGGACCACCAAGGTTGTTCCGACCCGTGAAAGTCTTCTAAACCCAAATGGAGCCCCAGACAACGGAAACTTCCTAACAGAATATTATAGCGAATTTAAATGAGTCGCAATAGCAACACAGAACACTATCGCAACTTTTTCGATCATACAATGTTGCAACCATGACTAGTTTTTTATTGCAGACCACCATTTACCGGTACTTCTGTCATCGCAGCTCTTGACACGGAACCCCGGACACCGGCGACCGGTGCGGGGTTACTTGTCAGAAACGCGATTGGCCCGAATAATAACCGATTTATCAGCGACTTGAGATTACAAGCCGACAATGCTGCCTTGTAAACCAGCTTGTGTTTCGGTCCAGATAGACTGATAACGCTCGAGATGCGGTTTGGTTGACGAAGGCGCATTAAAAATTGCCTCGCCGCGAAAATGATCGCTGTGGAAGCGGCGCAGCAGGTGGTGTCCGTCGCCGATGCAGAACGAATCCGTCAGGTGGCGCAGCGACCGGGTGGTAAGCCGGCATTCGATCAGGTGGCCATAATCGCGCAGCAGGCGCAGGAAGCGCGGCGCATCGCGTTCCAGCCGGGCATTGTCGTGCGCGACCAGCTGCAGCCGGCCGCCATGGTGGAAAAATTCGCGCAGCAGGGCGTCGTTGCGTGTGCTGCCGAGCTCCCACCAGCCGAAATCCGGGTCGAACAGCGCCAGCGCCACGCGCGAGCGGGACAGGCAGTCATCCAGCCGGGCCTGGAAGCCGGCGCGGGTATCGAACGTCTGCCTGTCCATTGCCGCTCCTTGTGTTTACTTTGTCGCCAGCTCCAGCCAGCCGTCGGTGTACCAGGCATACATCGCTTCCATCACATCCCCGGAAGCGGCGGCCACCGCGGCACCGTCGAGCAGCCGGTCATTGGCCAGCGTTTCCAGGGCGGTCTTGTCGGCGCGGCCGATCGCGAACGATTCGCCGTTGATGAACACGTGCTTGCCGCGGTACAGCATCTGGGTCTTGCGCGACAGCTTCACGCCGCGCTTTGCCGCGGTCTGCGCGAAGCGCCCGGCCGCCAGCGGTTTTTCCGGGCCGGTGAAGAACACGTTGTGCTTGGGTTCCGACAGGTATTCGCCGAGGAAGATGGCGAAATCGTCCTCGGTGAACTGCATCTTGTTCAGCTCGTCCGCCAGTTGGCCCAGCATGCCTTTCGGGATCTCGGCCGGCTTGGCCGACGGTTCCAGGTCCGGATCGGCGTAGCGGCCGGGCAGGTCGATCGAATCGGCCATGAACTGCAGGAACGCTTCGCCCAGCTCCTGGTACGAAGGCGAACGGAAACCGATCGAATAGGTCTGGCAATCGCCGATCGCCACGCCGTCGTGCGCGTAATGCGGCGGCAGGTACAGCATGTCGCCGGGTTCCAGCACGAATTCCTCGGTGGGCTTGAACTTGCTCAGGATCTTCAGCGGCAGGCCCTCGACCAGCGACAGGTCTTTTTGCGGGCCGATCTTCCAGCGGCGCTGTCCT